>JAIEDW010000099.1 GCA_029067805.1 Lachnospiraceae bacterium | reverse complement strand
GGTGCGAAGTATCCTGATTAATATAGGAAATTACAAGCCCCGACGCTGTTTCCAGCGTGCCTTCTTCCTGCATGGAACAATACTCAAATTCTGCATTTCGACGTAAAATTGCCTTAATCAGGCTTGATTTTCCGCATCCGTTTTTTCCATGCAAAAATACCCTTTCGCCCTGACGTATTTCAAAATACAAGTCACGAAATACTGTAAGACAAGACGTATTGTCAGCATCTTTGTAAGTAATCCTATACGCCCTCGCAGAAACCAATACTTCCTTATGGTGACGCAGCGGCATTAGCTTTAAGTCCACCGGCATTTCGATGTCCAACAGCAATCCCTGTTTTTCCTCAATTTCGTCTGCAATGCGTTTCTGCATATTTTTTACGCGGCTTTGCATTTTCTTTGTCTTTGCTCCGATATATGGACGCGTTCCATTGCCCCTGTCGTGTTCCTTAATCGGGTCGTATCCTATTTTTGTACTTTCATTCTTATTTGCCCAGTCGTCAACGCGTTTTACTGATTGTTCCAGCCTTCGGATTTCCTTTTTATGCTTTTCATTTTCCGCCTGATGAAATGCATCCATACGGCTCTTGTTTTCCCACCATGACGAAAAATTTCCGCTTTGTACTTCAATGCTGTGTCGATTCAATACCAATACATGGTCAATACACGCATCCAGCAGGTCACGGTCGTGTGATACCAGAATAAAACCTTTCTTCTGCGCAAGGTATTCTTTTACAATCTCCCGCGATTCCTGATCCAAATGATTGGTTGGCTCATCAATCAGCAGAAAATCATTTTCGCCCGAAAAAAGAATCGCCAGCATTACCTTTGTCCGCTCTCCATGACTTAATGTTTGAAACGGCCGGTAAAGCACATCTGCCTTCACGCGCAGCTTTTCCAGCTCACAGATGATACGCCAAAGCTCACAGCTTGGTTTCAATTCTTCATAAAAGTCAACACTATTTTTTTGCATCTGCTCTTCACTAACTAGATATGGAAAATAGTCAAATACCGCTTGCGTGCTGATTGTTCCCTGATATTCGTATTTTCCCAGCAGGAGATTTAAAAAGGTCGTTTTTCCCTTTCCGTTTCTTCCGATTAATCCTAACTTCCAGTTCGTATCAATCAAAAATGTTACTTTTTGAAATATATTGTCAAAGCTTCCTTCATATCCGAAGGTTAAATTCGATACACTGATTTGTGACATAGTAGCAGTTTCCTCCTTTTTGCTTATATGAATCCTGCTGCCAAATTTCCATGAACTTGCACCACGCAAAAAGGATTTTTCCACACAAAAAGAGAGGTTATGCGGAAACATAATCCACTTTTGGCAACAGGATAAAACAGTAATGCTTTGTATCAAATACAATACTGTCTTTCAAGAATCCTTGTTTTCAAAAGCTGATTATAACCGCATCTTTTCACCTCTCTCATTTTTTACTGATTAACAGTTCTGCTATTATCGAACTGATGTTATTTATTATAAGACGAAAATTGGCTATCTGTCAATTATTTTTCCTCATTTTCCAAGAAGCCAGTCCAGCACAAATATCTGCCGAATCCCATTATGCGATACCGGCGGATCGTTATCCATTGTCAACAGATACTTTGGATTATGGTCTGCGATTGAATCCAATGGCGTAAGCTCACGCTCCAAGACTTTCTCGTCCCGAACCGTCCATGATACCTGATAATATTCGATATTTCCATCGAAATCCTGCGCGACAAAATCAACCTCTGCAGCACCCATTTTTCCAATATAGACAGCATATTCTCTGCGTCTTAGTTCCAAATAAACCACATTTTCAAGAATATGTCCCTGATCTACATTTTGCCGTCCCAGTAGATAATACCGTAAACCAATATCAGCAAGATAATACTTATCCTGAAGCCGCAGGTATTCTTTTCCTTTAATATCATATCTGCTGACTCGATACATCAAAAGACTATCTGTAATTCCTTCTAAATAATTTTCAATTGTGTGATTAGACACTTTTCTTCCCGCGCTGGTCATACTATCCGCAATTTTCTTAACCGTACATAAATTACCGATATTGTCAAACATAAATTTGATGACGCTTTTGAGCATAGACGCATCCTGAATTTTCCGACGCGCAACAATATCGTTCAAGACAACCGTATTATAAATACCGTCAAGATAAGCATGAATATCTCTCCTGTTTTTCAGTCCAACAGTATACGGAAAAGAACTGTTATATACATAATTGCGATACAGCTCCTCCTTGCTAAGCATGTCATCAAAAGCACTTACATATTCCTTAAAAGACAAGGGCAACATTTTTAGTTCCACAAATCGTCCCGACAATAATGTAGCCAGTTCACTCGACATAAAATACGCATTTGATCCGGTAATATACACATCTGCATTCTTTTTGACAAACAAACTGTCCACAGCCTTTTGGTAATCCTTCACATGTTGGATTTCATCTAAAAAAATATAGTTCTTCTGATTTATAAGCATTTTCGATTTCACATATTCATACAAAGCATGATATTCGCAAAGAGGTTCATTCTCAGCTTCCTCAAAATTAAGCGAAATGATTTGCGCCTCCTCTATTCCGACAGAATAGAGATAATCTCGGAACAAATCAAATAAAGTTGACTTCCCACATCGCCTAATGCCGGTAACTACTTTTATAATCTGCCGGTCTTTCCATTCTATCAAAAAATTTAAATATTCTGGTCTTTGAATCATTAAATTTGCACCTCTTTTCTATTCACTGAAAAAATTATATCATATTGTTTCACCTCTCTCAATAGTTTGCAATAAAATTCCAACTTTTAATCATAGTTTGAATAATTAGAACTAAAATGCAATCTTTTAATATAAAAACAGGCTTTTTGTCGTCACACAATGATACAAAAAGCCTGTTTCTTCCTATTCAAATATTTTATTCCTACTTATCTCGCACCCTTATCGTAAGGAATACCCTCCGCCTTCGGAGCCTGCGAGTTCTTTGATGTCAGCGCCAAGATAATCATAGACGCGATAAATGGCATCATATTATAGATATTCTGCGACAAATGCAGATTTGACAATGCCGTTGCGTCCGCAATATTCGCAAGCGACTTAAATATCGCAAAGAACACTGCCGCAGCCGCAATCCGAAACGGCTTCCACTGACCGAAGATCATAACGGCAAGCGCAAGGAAACCAAATCCCGTAACGCCAACCTCGAAATTCCAGATTGAAACAGAAGGCACAATATACGCAAAGCCGCCTAATCCGCCTAAAAATCCCGAAATCATAACACCGGCATAACGCCACTTATACACATTAATACCAACCGAATCGGCTGCCTGCGGATGCTCACCACAAGAACGAAGGCGCAGACCATATTTGGTCTTATACAAAAAGACATACGATACGATTAGCAGCACAATTCCAATAATCAGAAAGATATTGTAAGTAAGAGGTCCTGCCGTAAAGATAAAGGCATTATTGGAATAGGAAAGTTTTGACGACGCCGAACCGTTTCCACCGCCCGCCGCATTATTATATGCCTTTACGATTACCACTGCCGCTGCTGTCGCAAGCATGTTTAACGCTGTACCGCCAATCGTCTGGTCCGCCTTGAGCGTAATCGCCGAAAAGCCAAGTAAAAGCGAATAAATCATACCTGCAAGCGCACTTGCCAAAATGGAAAGGACCACAAGCGAAGAAGGCGAAAGTGTTCCTCCAAAAATGGAAAGCACTAAAATCCCTGCAAGACCGCCGATTGCCATAATACCCTCAAGCGCAATGTTAATAACGCCGCTTCGCTCCGAGAACATGCCGCCAAGCGCTACAAGCATCAATACGACCGCATAAAGTAATGTATATTTCAAAAGCAAAAACATACTTAAGCCGCCCCCTTTCCATCATTTGTCTTTTTTTCCGCATTTGCATCTGCCGCATTCTTCCGCTTTGACGCAATCATATTTACCACAAAGCCCTTAAACAACATAACAAATGCACACAGATAAATGATAACAGCAATGATAACATCTGCTATTTCGGGCTGGAAATACTTTGTCGGAAGGTATCCGCCGCCCACAGTAATATGCGATACAAACAGTGCCGCAAAGATAACGCCGATTGGATTGCTGAGCGCCAGCAGCGCCACAGGAATACCGTTAAAGCCCATTGCCGGAAGCGCTGTACTCACCTGCGGATTCCACTCCGCCACGCCGGAAAGATAATACAAACCGGCGCCAATCCCTGAAAGCGCTCCCGCTATCGTCATGGAAAGCACGATATTCTTCTTATCATTGATACCCGCATACTTTGCTGCGTCCTTATTATGTCCACATGCTTTCAGCTCATAACCAAACGTCGTTTTATTGATGACAATGTATACAATAATTGCGATCGCAATCGCAATAAAAATCGCAATTGTCGTTGACTTCGTGTTAAAAACACTATTTAACCCCAAATCCGGTATGACAGACCCCGCCGACACACTTCGTATCGTATAGGTTTTCGTCGTCTTCATGTCATACATATCGCCAATTGTGCCCTTGTAAATGATCTCATTGACTGCATAAAGCCCAATCCAGTTAAACATAATCGCCGTAATAACCTCATTTACATTAAAGTAAGCCTTAAACAGTCCGGGAATCGCCCCCCACACTGCACCAAACAGCATTGCCGCAATCAGGCAGAGCCACCACGGTGCATGAAGCACAAGGGCAAAGTAAAGCGCTCCCAACGCGCCAAGTGTATACTGTCCTGCCGCACCAATATTGAACAATCCCGTCTTAAATGCAAACGCCACGGAAAGACCTGTCATGATCAGCGGAGCCGTCTGCGCAAGCACGCTTCCAAGCCCCTTCGGCATCAGATAAAATCCGCCCTTTACAATTCGCGTAAAACCGTCAATCGCCTGCTCCGCATTAATGCAATAGAGAATGATCAGTCCCACGATCAGTCCGACTGCGATACAAATCAGTGACGCCAAAACGGACAAAGCGCCCGATGATAAATCTACTTTTTTCTTTTTCATACGCATCACCTCTTTCTACGAATTCATCTCAGCCGGCACAACATCTTTTTTCGCACCTGCCATATAAAGTCCAAGCTCTTCAACCGTCGTCTTATCAGGATAAAGCTGTCCCACAATCTCACCCTCATACATCACAAGAATACGGTCGGACACGTTCATCACCTCGTCAAGCTCCAAAGATACCAATAGAACCGCCTTGCCCTTGTCGCGCTGTGCCACAAGCTGACTGTGAATATACTCGATCGCGCCCACGTCCAAACCTCTCGTCGGCTGCACCGCCACAAGCAAATCCGGATTTTTATCAATCTCGCGGGCAATAATCGCCTTCTGCTGATTACCGCCCGACATGCTGCGCGCAATCGTAATCGGTCCCTGTCCGCTACGCACATCATACTGATCAATTAACCGTTCCGCAAACGCTCTCACAGCACCCTGTTTGATAAAACCGCCCTTTTGAAATTCCGTATCCCAGTACCGCTGGAGCACCATATTCTGCTCTAACGTATAGTCAAGCACAAGCCCGTGCTTATGTCTGTCCTCGGGAATATGACTGATACCGCTCTTCGAACGCTCTCTGATACTTGCATTCGTGATATCTGCTCCGTCAAAGAAGATTTTGCCTTCCGTCATTTTTTCAAGACCAGTCAGCGCGTGAACAAATTCCGTCTGTCCGTTGCCGTCAATTCCTGCAATGCAGACAATCTCACCACGCCTCACATTAAAGGACACGTTTTTCACAGCGTTATTTTTGTGCATTTTACTCGGCACTGTCATGTTTTCTATTTTTAATACGGTTTCCGTAGGCTTTGCAGGCTGCTTGTCCACCTTAAAGTTTACATTTCTTCCCACCATCATCTTGGAGAGTTCTTCCTTCGTGGTGTCTTTGATGTCAACCGTTCCGATATATTTTCCTTTTCTGAGAATGGTGCAACGGTCGGCCGTTTCCATAATCTCGTTGAGCTTATGTGTGATAAAAAGAATAGACTTTCCTTCCTTTGCAAGATTTTTCATTATCTTCATAAGCTCCTCGATTTCCTGCGGCGTGAGCACTGCCGTAGGCTCATCGAAAATCAAGATTTCATTATCCCGATAGAGCATCTTTAAAATCTCTGTTCTCTGCTGCATACCTACCGTAATGTCGGAAATGATCGCATCGGGATCAACTTTCAAACCGTACTTATCGCTCAACGCGACCACCTTATCTCTTGCCCCTTTTTTACTGAGGAAAAGACCTTTTGTGGGCTCAATGCCAAGGATAATATTATCCAGAACGGAAAAACACTCCACTAACTTGAAGTGCTGATGCACCATGCCGATATTTAGGGCATTGGCATCATTGGGATTATTAATTTTGACTTCCTTGCCGTTTTTCTTAATCATACCGCTTGTTGGCTGATACAGTCCAAAAAGGATACTCATAAGCGTGGATTTTCCCGCACCGTTCTCTCCCAGCAATGCATGAATCTCACCCTTTTTCAGCTGCAGGGTAACATTATCATTCGCCTTGATGCCCGGAAATTCCTTTGTGATGTTCAACATCTCGATAATGTAATCATTATTTCCCATATTGACCAAACCTTTCTCGAAACAATGTTCAAAACCGTTTCAGATATCCTAAATCATATAGTAAAAAGGGGGAAGGGGTAAAAATATCCCTTCCCTCTATCACTATTCTAATATTTTTTTAATGATTCGTCAATCATGATTAGTCGATGTAAGAAACACTAACGCCATCACTAACTTCCGGCTGATTCTCTGTATCATTAGAAATTGTGATTGAACCATCCTTGATTCCTGCAAGAACTTCTTCATACTCATCCTGTGTAAATGTTTCAAATGCCCATGAAGCACCGTCTGTAGGAAGTCCAAGATAATCACCGTCTGCAAGACCAAGGTTCTCTACCTGTCCGCCAAATGTATCCCACTGACCTGTAAAGCAGCCTTCAAGCTTGTCCACAACCGTTGCAGTCAATCCTTTCATAGCGGATGTCAATACCGGATTATAAGCATTTCCCTCACCTACAGAATACTGGTCAACGTCAACACCGATGATCATACCGTCATAGTTCAATGCTGCCTCAAGAGCAGATGTGTAGATACCGCCACCGCAAGCAAATACAATTTCTGTACCCTCTGAGTACCAGCTCTCCATCTTTGCTGTGATGTTTGCATCACCGTAGAACTGTCCGCCGTATGTATACTTCACTTCTACATCAACGCCAAGCTCCTGTGCTGCTGCATCAATACCCTGAACATAACCGTAACCATATCTGATAACTGCAGGTACTGCCATACCGCCGAGGAAACCAAGTTTTGTATAGCCGTCCTTTACTGCTGCGTAACCTGCAAGATATCCTGCCTGCTCCTCGCTGAACGTACATGCATAAGCGTTTGGCTCGATCGGGGCTGTCATATCTCCCTCAGAAACGTCAACTGCGATAAAGTTTACATCGGGATAAGTTGTCTGAACCTCTGAAAGCGTTTCGCCAAATAAGTAACCGGGTAATACAACAACTGTAGCACCCTCTGCAACAGCGAGATCGATCTGATTGATTCGCTCCTCTGTGCTGTCCTCTGTCGGCTGATAATAAGTGTACTCAATGTTATTCATATCACCATACTGCTTTACGCCTTCCCATGTTGCCTGGTTGAATGATTCGTCATCAATCGTTCCTACGTCTGTAACAAGCGCAATTTTTCCGTCTGCTACAGTTGTTTCAGCAGGCGCTGCCTGTGTCTCGGGAGCAGCAGGTGCATTCTGCTCTGCCGGTGTTGTTTCAGCGGGCGCCGCCGGTGTGTCTGTTGAAGGCGTCTGCGCTGAATTGCCGCATGCTGCCAATGACAGAACCATAGCAGATGCTAAAATAATAGATACTACTTTCTTCTTCATAATATTCTCCTCCTTGTAAAATGATAACTCTTGCCGCACTATGCACGGCTTGGCTAATTACCTTGACCACTATAACATACTTGACAAAAAATATCAATAAAATGATTTATTTATTTTTAATTTTATTATTTCTTATATATTATTTCTTAAGTAAACTCTTCCTATAAATAATGTCCTCTCTCGCCGGACCGTTGCTCACGAGCGTTATGGGATATCCAATCTGTTCCTCGATAAACTCGACATATTTGCGGCAGTTTTCGGGCAGTTCATCATAGTTTTTAATGCCTCTGATATCACATTTCCAGCCAGGAAGTGTGGTAAGCACGGGCTTTGCCTTCTCAAGTTTTGCCGTAACGGGGAACTGCGTCGTAACTTCGCCGTCAATCTCATACCCTGTACATACGGGAATTTCGTCGAGATATCCTAAAACATCAAGCACGGTAAAGCACACATCAGTTGTGCCCTGTAAACGGCAGCCATACTTTGACGCCACGCAGTCAAACCAGCCCATACGTCTTGGACGCCCTGTTGTTGCGCCGTACTCTCCGCCATCTCCGCCGCGTCTTCGAAGTTCATCCGCCTCATCTCCAAAAATTTCGGAAACGAACGCGCCTGCTCCGACTGCTGAAGAATATGCTTTGCATACTGTATAAATCTCTTTAATTTCATAGGGCGGTATACCTGCACCGATTGCACCGTAAGCCGCAAGCGTTGAGGAAGATGTCACCATCGGGTAAATTCCGTGGTCGGGATCTTTCAATGTACCAAGCTGTCCCTCAAGCAAAATATTCTTTCCCGCTTTGATTGCCTCGTCAAGATAAGTAGAAACATCACATACATATGGTTTAATCATATCTCTGTATGTCAAAAGCGTTTCCAAAAGTTCCTTTGTATCGATTGCAGGCTTATGATACAGATGCTCTAAAATGATGTTTTTCTGCTCTGCGACACGCTCAATCTTTTCTTTCAAAAGCGCCTCATCAAACAACTCACTCACCTGAAAGCCGATTTTTGCATATTTATCCGAATAAAAGGGAGCAATACCGGACTTTGTGGAACCGAAAGACTTTCCACCAAGCCGCTCCTCCTCATACTGGTCGAACAGAATATGGTAAGGCATCACAATCTGCGCTCTGTCCGAAACGAGAATCTTGGGCATGGGAACATTTCTGTCCGTAATCGACTTAATCTCTTCCATCAAAATAGGAATGTTCAGCGCAACGCCGTTTCCGATAATGCTAGTTGTGTGGTTATAAAATACGCCTGACGGGAGTGTATGAAGTGCAAATTTACCGTAATTATTTACGATTGTATGGCCTGCGTTTGCACCGCCTTGAAAACGGACAATAATGTCTGCCTCCTGTGCAAGCATATCCGTAATCTTCCCTTTTCCTTCGTCACCCCAATTTGCTCCTACTACTGCCTTTACCATTGAAATACCTCCGGTTCTTATTATAAATCAATCCGCGTTTGCACACCGCATATAATCATACAACTTTTTTTTATTGAAGTAAATAGCATGAAAATAAATTTTCATGCAGCAAATTTGTGCAATGGCACAAATTCGCGTACTATGGACTACACATTAATCTCCGCTTTTATTCCAAGCTCTGCCTTATTCGCCTCAAGAACAGGATTTACCACCTTTTCAAGGAAATTGTCCACTTGAATCGGCGCACGACCCACGTATTTTGCGGGCTCCATTGTCGCTTGGAGCTGTTCCAATGTCAAGTTAAACTCTTGATCCGCGGCAATCAACTCCAAGAGATTGTTCTCTTTACCCTCAACTTTGACATTTTTACCAACTTCCATGGAGAGAGTACGGATTTTCTCGTGAAGCTCCTGTCGGTTTCCGCCGTTCTTTACGGCGTCCATCATAATATTTTCCGTTGCCATAAACGGCAGCTCAGCAAGCATATGTTTTGTGATAACCTTGTCATACACGACAAGCCCGTCCACGACGTTCAGACACAAATCCAAAATGCCGTCAACCGCAAGAAATCCCTCGGGGATGGACAAACGTTTATTTGCAGAATCATCAAGCGTACGCTCAAACCACTGTGTAGCTGACGTGATTGCGGGATTGAGAGCATCAATCATCACATATCTCGAAAGTGATGCAATTCGCTCTGAACGCATAGGATTTCTCTTATATGCCATCGCCGATGAACCAATCTGATTTTTCTCAAACGGCTCCTCCACTTCCTTTAAATGCTGCAACAGTCTGATATCATTTGACATTTTATGCGCACTCGCCGCAATGCCCGCAAGGATATTTGCCACCCTTGTATCGACTTTTCTCGAATAGGTCTGTCCCGACACGGCGTAGCACTCTGCAAAGCCCATTTTCTGCGCAATCATGGGATCGATTTTATCAATGGTTTCATTGTCGCCGTTAAACAGCTCCAAAAAACTTGCCTGTGTACCTGTTGTTCCCTTGGAACCGAGCAGCTTCAAACTGCCCTGCACATACTCCAAGTCCTCCAAATCCATCAAAAACTCCTGCATCCAAAGCGTAGCGCGCTTTCCGACAGTAGTCGGCTGTGCCGGCTGAAAATGTGTGAAAGCAAGCGTCGGCAGATTTTTGTACTTGTCTGCAAACTTCGCAAGCTCGTCAATCACGTTCACAAGCTTTTTATGCACCAGCTTTAACGCCTCGTTCATCACGATAATATCCGTATTATCGCCAACATAACATGAAGTTGCACCCAAATGAATAATGCCGGCTGCCTTGGGACACTGCTGCCCATACGCGTACACATGGCTCATCACATCGTGACGCACGAGCTTTTCACGCTCCCTTGCCACATCGTAATTGATATCCTCAGCATGTGCCTTCAACTCGTCAATCTGCTCCTGTGAGATTACAGGCTTTCCGTTCTCGGAAAGACCAAGCTCCATCTCCGTTTCCGCAAGCGCAATCCAGAGCTTCCGCCACGTTCTGAATTTCATATCCTGTGAAAAGATGTACTGCATCTCCTTACTTGCATATCGCTCCGAAAGAGGACTTGTATATCTGTCTGTGCTCATATTCCTAACTCCTTTTTATTCATAACATTACTCAAACTCTTTCCCCGTGAGAAGCACAAATGCTTCCTTATACTTATCAACTGTCTTTGTCACAACTTCCTCAGGCAACAGATAATCGCTGTCCGGATTTGCCTTTAACCAGTCTCTTACAAACTGCTTGTCAAAAGAAGGCTGTCCCTTTCCTGCCTCGTAGCCTTCCAACGGCCAGAAACGCGAACTGTCGGGCGTGAGCATCTCATCGCCAAGCACAATATTTCCGTTCTCATCAAGTCCAAACTCAAACTTCGTATCCGCGATAATGATTCCCTTACTGTATGCGTAATCCGCACATTTCTTGTAAAGCGCAAGTGTTGCATCTTTAATTTTCGTAGCATACTCCTCACCATGTCCGGGGAATTTTGCTTCGAGCACTTCAATACTTCTCTCAAACGAAATATTCTCATCATGTAAACCGATTTCCGCTTTTGTACTGGGTGTATAGATTGCCTCCGGCAATTTCTCGGATTCCTTTAATCCCTCCGGAAGCTTGATTCCGCAAACTGTACCATTTTCCTGATAGCTCGCCCAACCGCTGCCTGTAATATAACCACGGACAATGCACTCAATCGGGAGCATCTCAAGCTTTCTGCACATCATGCTGTTTCCGTCAAATTTTTCATTTTGGAAAAATTCAGGCATATCCTTTACATCAACAGAAAGCATATGATTCGGCACAACATCCTTTGTAAAATCAAACCAAAACTTAGACATCTGTGTGAGAATTGCACCCTTTTTTTCAATTTTGTTTTTGAGAATCACATCAAAAGCGGATATTCTGTCAGTCGCCACGATAATCAAGCTGTCGCCATTGTCATAAACCTCACGTACCTTACCTTCTTTAATTGGTGTAAATTCCTGCATTTTTATAACCATTCCTTTCTTAATTTGTATATCATTTTATAGATCGTTCCTCTGTAACAAACAGTATCATCATACATAGACTTTCCATTTTATGCAAGCGCATTTTCGTAATCCGATACCATATCCAGCAGTTTTTCCGCATACTCGGGATATTTTTCCACAATATCCTTCAGCTCGTCCTGCGCCTCCTGTGCCACCTTCGCATTGTACTCCATCTGCTTTCGCAGCTTTTGACGCCTGATGATCAGATTATGCCTGATTTCGACCATTTCCTTATTATCAATGAGCGCCTGTGCCTGGCGAAGCCAGATTGACGGATCCTGTATTTTGCAACGTCTGAGCAGACTAATCAGCGCCGTCTGATTCTCATCTAAATCCATCTCCATCTGTCGCTCCTCCTCGCGCCGGTTCAGTTCTTCAATATACTTGTCCCAAAGCCTTTTTAACTCTGTCGAGCTGTTGACATCATATTTTACATAAAGGTACTCCAAAAGATTGGTATTGTTTACATAATGTATCTTTGCATTATTCTGTAACAGCACAAGTTTGTTAAGCGCCTTATCCACTTTCACAAGTTCCCGCTGCGCTTCGTGGAATTTGACATACACAAAGGTCATTGCTACCGCCGCAATCAGAATCGCGATTGCATATCCAATCACCACATCCAGCTGAAGCATCGCGCTGAGTACCGCAAGAACACAAATCAACAGAATCATGGAACCGACACAGATTACGGTAATGCCTTTCATGTTTTTTTGTGCATTGATCAGTTCATTACGCCGAAAATAGTAGGCATGACGCTCCCCTTCGAGTCTGCCCATATCTTTTTTGACCGCTACCTGATATTCTTCCGCCTCTTTTAAGCTTTTGTAGCCGTCGGGCATAAACTCCTCAATGCGCTCCATATGATTAAACTCTGCTTCCGGCATGATCCCTTTTCGCTCCGCAAGCCGCTCCTTGTCCCCCGCAAGCTCCGCAAGTTTTTTCGCATATCCTTTGATTTTCTCCTTCATTTCCGGTGCAAGCGCCTCAATTTCCTCCATATCCGTAAGATATGAAGTCACTAAATTGTACTCTCCGCCCAATGTATCCAGCTCTCCCGATGCCTCCGACATTTGCTCAAGACACGCTTTTACATAGTCCTCCCGCTGCTGCCTGTCGTGCATATTAACATTGTCACGACTTAATCCCGTATCTTCCCAGGCTCCGTCATAATCTTCTTCGTAGATATCATCATCTCCGGAGAAAAAATTCTTTATTTTTCCTAATAATCCCATTGAAATCCCCATTTCTGCTTCGTTCTTTAATCTTTCGTCTGACGCCGGTAATCTCTTTTTAACTGCTCAAGAAGAATTCCCATATGTTTCTGATAGTTTTCCCGATGCACAGACGATTTGAGCTCCAAAAGCTCCGTGACAAGTTTCTTTTCTTTTGACTGCTCCCACTTGTCCTGTGCCGCAAAGAAAAGCGCGTCAGCCCGCGAAAAATCCTGCTCCCATTCGGGATTTTCTCTTTTGAAACTGCCAAAAGCATAATCGGAAAGCGCCATTTTCTTTGCAAGAATATAAGCTACCCTCGTCTGGTCGTCCTGTTTGATCAGATAGGACTGATAATAAAATTCCGCAGCCTCCTCATATGCAAAATCCATCGCATAGATGGATGCCATATTATAATACATCAATGCTCTTTCTGCTGTATCCGTTAAAGAAATACGCTCCGCAAGCTCCGAATAGATGGAAAGAGCCTGTCGAAAACGCCCTTGCTGATAAAGATACTCCGCGCGCTTTTTGTATCGCTGCGCCGTCGTAAGCGACGACTGTTCTTTCAGTGTATGTTCCACCCGGCGCACGGTATTTGCGTCATAGATTCCCGTTTTATCAAGAATGGTTGTCACAAAAGCCGAAACGGACATCTGCTTTCGCACATAGATTTCAAGCTCGTCCGCAAGCTCAACAAGTCCGCATTCATTTCGGATCCATCTCACCAAATCCGCCGACACAATCGAATCATCGAGCATATGCACTCTTTCCAAAAAATAATAGCACAATTCCTCCATAGAATACAATGAGATGTCCAAAAACTTTACATAAAAAGGATTTTGCGCATAGTTTCCAACGCATAAACAGACGTTATTCATCAGCTTATAACCTCCAACGGCAGACACTCCCGCCACATTCTGCCTGTCGACGGGAAGAACTCTCCAAAGCCTTTATCCGTGATTTCTATCTGAACAGCCTGTGTGTCCTCCATAAAAAAGCGAAGTCCCACCCTGTTTGTCTTATTTCCGCGTACCTTTAATCCCTCTAAAGAGATTTTTGCAAGCCTTGCCTTGCCACCGTCAACGGGTGCAATATTTAAAGTGATGGTGTTATTTTTTGTGAGCATCACGTCAAACTCCCGCTTTGCATCATACCAGCTTGTCCCTGCGTCAAGAATCGGAAAATAAATCTCATCCCGTCCTCTATCACATGTCATTCCGATGTTCGCACGCAGTTTATCGTCCGAGAGATATACATATGATGTCGAAAGCGTTGACGCATAAACCTTTTCCCTTGCGCCATAACAGGCGCCCTTGCTGAAAAGATTATTGCCTTGAAACACACGCCTTCCACGGCATAAATAACGCAATGATTCTTTGCACCATTCCTTCGAAAAGGAATCTCCTAATAAAAATACGGATGTTATGTTATGTGTTTCACACTGCTCTTTTGCTATTTCCAAAAGCGTTGCATCAAGCTGTGCGTATTGTGCACCTTCCACTTCTGTGTAGCTTTGCGGCGTATTCGAAAGCTTCATCTGCGGAAAAGAAGCGGACTCAATAAAACATGCCACTGGATTCGTTTTTCGATTCATCTGCAACAGATAGCTTTTCATGCCGTCTGCACGATAATCGTATAAAAGCACATCATGGATCCACATTTCGCCCGGCTGATGAATGATATACTGGAAAAAACAGTCCTCGTGGCTCAAAAAGTGCATGGCAACATGTTTCATATCCAGCCGTTCAACTGCCTTTCTGACAGTTTCCATAAGCGCACGGTCCATGTCGCGCATCGTAAAAGCAATTGCTTCTATATCCTCAATCCGCACATACATGGTCAAAATAGCAAGTGTTTTTTTAATAAAAATCGCAAGTAATTCGTCTGCTGTGAGATCTTCCTCATAAACCTTTACCAACACATTATTTTTGGCCAGAAGCGCCAAATTTTCTACCAGTATTCCGTTTTCCTGTGATGCGCATTTTAACGCCTCGTTCCCGACACACCACGCATTATGTCCATCATTGCCACGCATTTTACACAAAACCGTTGGAATATTGTACTGTTCCTCGCCCATCACAAGGCTCATTGTGTCCGGCATACTCTGGTCGGCTCTGCAATAACTGATCTGTGAATAGTCATTTCCCAAATCAAAGCCCACCACGACTCCGTTCTTCTTTAACATGTCTTCAAACATCTCCCATTATTTAACCTTATAAAACCCGAAAAAGCTCTCTTGTGCAAAAGTCCTGATACATGTATTCCTCCAGTAAGCTTGACGCCGTGACCTCGTCCTGCATACCGATACTCACAAGCATATCATTTAAGATACCAAAGCGGTCTTGTGCCCCCGCATCCGCTTTATCGTCATTGTAAAGGGTATCACTGTGCGTCACCTGCTCCTGAACTCTTTCGCCGTTTTCAAAATACTGTTCTGTAATATAATACTGTACCGTTTCTCCGTGGAAAATCCGAAACATGCTCACATGAATCCCGTCAAACATCTCGCGCATTTCCTCGATTTCATAGTGCTCATATTCTGCAGGTCTGTCCTCGTCAGCCGCATTCTGCCCAAACTCATCGCCATAATCCGTGCCGAGCGCATAATGAATATAAACAGGATTTCCAGGCATTGTTCTGTATTCCACAAAGACACAGTTTTTAATATAATGAAGCTCTGGAACATATGCCACAAGCCCTTTATAAAACGGAAAATAGATATCTTCCCGCAAAAACTCCCACACCATTTTTGATACGGTATCATTTGTTATTTTATTTAACTTCTCTGGATTTTCTGACCAAAACTTCAACAGCGCAAGCTTACACACCCTCGTCGCGGCAAGCCCTTCTCCGAATTCCCGGTACAGTCTGTCAAAGATTGCGGGATTGACGATCGTCTCCGACACAAAATATTCATACGCCGTGTCAATCAAAAGTTCATTGACAAGCTGTATATCATGACTGGGATAGTCTGCATATTCCAAAAGAATTTCATCTCGTTCCGCAAGCGAGGCGCCCGTGTATTTTATCTGCCGCAATATTTTATACATAATGCCGCCCGTATCCAGTTCCAGCTCACATGCTGATTTCCAGAGTTTTTTGAGATTCGTTACCCTTCCCTCGTAATTTCGCACAAGATAGCGCAGAATGTTTTCATCATACTTCATATTCTTATAAATATAGTATGCCACATTCACGAGAAACTCATCATACTCATATTCACGGCTTACGATACGTTTACTGATCAGGCGCGCCACCGCCTTTGGCTCAACCCCCGCCACTCCGTACGCCTTAATCCAGTAGTACGCTTTATCAAACATTCCTCTCGAAACCATGTAGCGGATAAATTCAGCCCGTTCTCCCGCTTCCATCTCATCCGCCTCAATGTCCTCAAGAAACGCATCAAGTTCCCCTATCATATCGTTATCATAATAAAATTTCAAAAGCTTTGTGCGGATTTCTTTTTTGAAACTCTCCACAACCAGTTCCGATTCCGCAAGATTCTTAAAGCGTTTGACATTCTCCTGTGTAATCATCACATGATTTTTCTCAATTTCACACAGGTAAAGATCAAACCGAAACCTCCCCTGCATGTAGTCACTGATATAGGAAATCTGTCTGATCGGCTCCATAAGCTGTTTATTTTCATAATGAATGCTCTTGGTAAACCGGTTTCCGTTTTCGTCCTGTAAAAATAGCTTATACTCGCTTCCAAAAATCGGTATCATACAAAGGTTGTCCATCACGGGATAAATGCTCTCACCGTTTACCTTTTCGTGAATCACAACCACGTTCTTTACCCTGGGATTGTCCACATAGATACGGTGCATGAATAGAAGCGGCGCAAATGCATAAGCCGTTTCCTCCGTGATCATATATTCCGAAAATACCTTCTTGTATAAGTAAGCAAGGTTTTCATTGATATGTCCCTCTTTCACCTGCTCAATCACAAAGCGCTCAATCGCAATACGGTAGCTTGGCTCCAGATCGGGATACTTCTCCCTGTTTTTTATGATATAGGCATACAAAAATGCATTTAATTCGTAATCAAGTGTACTTTGATAGGCAAAGTACATCAGCACCATCTTCGGTATTTCCAGCGTCTTTTCCTTGATATCACCATACTTATCAAGTTCCAGCGACATCATATAATACTCATACAGCTTTGTCACACGCACAGCATGCTCCACGCCAAGCGCATACCAGCAATAATAATCCGCACTCCGCTTATCTCCCAGTATCAGCATATGGCAGATCGAAGCAACCGTCTGCGGTGACTTATATGTATAATACACCTCATACAGCGTTCTTAATAAAAGCTGGGAAAATTCTTCCTTCCTTGTTTCCAGATATTGTATCTGCTCAATCAGCTCAGGCATCAACTGCCTGTTTTTCGCGCCAAACCACAACACTTTCTCCTCAAAATCGCCAAGCTTTATTAAAAATGCCGGATTTTCCTGTAAAATAAGCACTGCCTCACAGAGCATCAGCGGACTCATACAGCCCCTCTCGTACATCTCCTCCAGGAATTTCCACCGCATCGCCGCATCCATCAAAAGCGTGTCCTTTAATTGTAAAATGAACCAGCCAAGCTGCCATTTTCCAGGATTATCCGCATAATAGCTCTCAATCTCCACACACACATGCTCCGCATATTCAATGTCATCATCCAAAAGTGTCGTCAGATAACGATAATACCCTATTATTTCAACTGGAACCGATTCCGTCTCAAGCCGCTTTTCAATATTATCAAGATACCATTTTGCCTCATTCATGCGCTCCTTCGCCAGGAGCAGATGTGTGTGATACAGCATAAACAATATGTCATCTTCATTAATCTCATCTAACGCATCCGAGCTTTCCTCAAACACCGCAAGCCATTCGTTCTTTGTCTTTTTTTCAAAAAGCATGTCCACATACGCCGTTACCATATTGCATAACGCCTGTTTTTCTTTTCTTGACCGATTTCTCCTTTCGGGCTCGTCATCCATTAAAATATCAACCGGTATTGTATATTCGTTGCAAGCATCACGCAGTATAATATTGCCGCTGTTCATGCCGTTGTGAAGCTTTCCCGCATCAATATATATGTTTAGATTACATATGTTATTTTCAAAATCACGACTTTCCATCAGTTCTCTGTCAACGCTTAAAAACGCGCCGTCTACGCTGATTGTCAAATAGCTGTAGCCCCAGCCGCTCCTTGTGATCGCAACCTGCCTTTGCGTACTGTCCTGCACATCCTCCAGCCAAAAACCTTCGATGTCAAACGTGTATATGATGGGCGTTTTTTTGCTGATTTCGATCAAAAACTCCTCGACATTCTGCTCGTTTCCCTTATCTTTCGAGAGTCCCAGATAAGAAAGCCACGCATTTCTGTCACTTTTATGAAAAAGAGCGGAAAAATCAGGAGAATAAAAAAGTTCCACCGCTTCATTCCAGTCTGCCTGTGCCAGATTGGTAAAGTGAAACATATTTTTCACAGTTCCAATCGAACACTCCAGCTGCGGTTTCTGAACATTGACCTTGTACGGAATCGTATACTCCCTGCAGTTGCTTATGATGTCAAACTCGCCTCTTATTGTGCTCCCGGCTTCTACGGTAGTTGCGTCAAAGCAGTAGTTGATTTCAAATTCACTTCCGACAAAATCATAACTTGACAGCCGCATTCTGGTATCGGAGGAATAGATACGCCCCTGTGCATGAGCGCCGTGCGCATAGATACGAAAGCTCCCCTCAAGCAGCTCTCCTGTCCTTATATTCAGTTCAATGCTCTCACATGAAAATTCCAGATAACGCTGCTGCCTGCCGTTTTCGCTCATTGGTTCACTTCCTTCAAAATACATTCTATGCGATGAATACCCTTTCGAGCAGATATCATATCTTTCGACATTGTATCATAAATCGGCTCATTTTACAACTGCCGAAACGTCTGAGTTCACTGCAAAAAAAGAAAGGATCTATCTCTCATGATAGAACAACTACGGTTCTATCATGATTTTAATATAATCCTCTCTTTTTTCCAACATCGTCAGAAAACCTTTTTCTGCTTCATGAAGCTTCAATCTATGTGAAATCAGCTCTTTTGGCGATATCCTTTTCTGTTCCAGCCTGTCAAGCACATAATGCCAGTCATCGTCTTTCTCATGTGTAAAAGATGAGTTCCATGTGCCCGTTATTGTGAGCTGGTTTCTTAAGACTTTCCAGTATACGGACTTCTCCAGCAACATGTCTGAATAAGGGTTTCCCACCAGACAGACCCTTCCTCCGGGCGCTGTGAAGTCCACTGCCTGTGAAACGGTTTCATTTTTCCCGACACACTCGAAAAACACGTCCGCGCCCAGACCATGTGTGCGCTCAAGGAGCCATTCGGAAACGCTCTGTTTTGTGCTGTCGCAGTAGTTATTCTCGTCTAACCCCATTTTCAGAACAGTATTTCTCTGGAATTCCTTGTTTCCTACAACGAAAATGTTTTTCATTCCCGCATCCAGCAGAAACATCAGAAGAAACATTCCGATTGTCCCAAGTCCACAGACAACTACCGTGTCTTTTGGGGTCGGATTGACTCTGCGCATCGCATGCACAGCAACCGCCATGGGCTCCAGCATCGCTGCCTCTTCATAAAACACATTCTCGGGCAGTTCGATCAGATTCCATTCCGGCGCTACGACATATTCCGCAAAGCCGCCATCCCTGCGCGATCCCAGATAACTGTAATCTCTACACATTTCATACTGCTGCTTCCTGCATGCTACGCAGCGTCTGCAGGGGATAAGCGGAAAGATGCCTACCCGTTTATCAATCCACGCACCGTCAACATTGTCGCCGGTCTTTACCACCTGTCCAGAAAACTCATGTCCTGGTATCAGAGGATGCACATGCGCGCCTGTCTTGTAAATCCTCGGAATGTCCGAACCACAGATTCCTTCTGCCTTTACGGAAACGATTACCTCATCTGCTGCCAGCTGCGGCTCATTGATTTCCTCAAACCGTATGTCATTCACCTCATACAAAACCCACGCTTTCATCTTCTGCTCCTCATCAACCTTCCGTTTTATTATTCTGCTTTATTATTCCTTTGAAACGCTCCAAATCTTCCCTCGTCGTGATCTTAAAATTACCCTCATCCCCTGGTATCATGACGATATCCATTCCTGCCATCACTGCAGGCTCCGTCGAACCGTTGATTTTCAGTATTTTATTAGGCATAAGACGCTTATTCGCTTCGTAATATTTTCCCAATCGAAATGCCTCTGGTGCCTGCCCTGCATAAATCTCACTCCGGTTTAAAAGCGCTCCAACACGCTTTCCATCCGTGCTTTGATATACGGTGTCCTTCATCGGAAGCACCGGCAGAACCCCTTCATGCTCATGCACCGCACGCAGGCAGTCTGTTATCATCTGTGACGAAAGCATGGGCCTTGCGGCATCATGGATTAATATAATTTCATCATCATCCGCATATACCCTAATATCCGTCAAACCATTATAAATCGATAGCTGCCTGTTCTCACCGGGCATGGAAAATCCCTTAAATTTTGATAATGTCTCCTGCGCAATTCCCAAGCTTACCAGTTGTTCCAAACTATGTATAATTGTGTCATGCCACTGCGGTGCTGCTACAATCTGTATCCCATCAATCTCCGGATGGGATAATAACCGCTCAATACAATGCGAAATGACAGGTCTGCCACATACTTCTATGTATTGCTTTGGAATATCCGTTCCAAGCCGAACCCCGCTGCCGCCTGATAATATCAACGCAATTCCCACTTATCACTGCCTCCCCGTTTGGCTGTCAGTATCGTCACAATAATGACGAATCTCATGTATTGTTTCGCCGTATGATTTGTCCTTCCCGAAAAGAAGCGTTGTGCCTAGCACAAATCCATCCATTCCCTTTGGCGCAAACTGTATAATCTTTTCTTTACTGCAAGCTCCATCCCAGTATGCCTTAAATCCCATCTTTTCCTTTAAGGGCAGAAGCTTCTCTATCTTTTCCCCAACGTACGGCATGTACATCTGCCCCGCATTTCCGGGATTCACGGTCATGACAAGAACTTTCTTTACAATACGAAGCATCTCGTATACCGTTTCCACACTCGTACCCGGATTGATTGCAATGCCGGGTATCATTCCCGCATTAATAATTTTCTGTAAAGTTGTTGACGGATGGTACTCTGCTTCTGGATGGATATATACGGTGTCTCCCTTCCGCAGGTTATTTAAGAAAATCTCTATACGATTATTAGGATGCTCTATCATCAGATGGACATCAAGCGGCTTTTTTGTTGCACTTGATATGTATTTCATGTCATTTAATGACATCGCAAAGTTAGGCACAAACCGTCCGTCCATAATATCAATATGAAAGGAATCTATACCACCATCTTCCAGTTCTCTGACCTCTTTTTCAAGATTCCCATAATTTGCACACATCATTGATGCTGTTAATTCAAAGTACATACGTAATGATTCTCCTCTTTTTTTCTGTAATTCAGTTTCACCTGATATTAACAAATTTTATACATTTTGCCATTTTACAAATACAGTAACAATTCAGCTTAAAAACCTGCACCCCGCATGTACAATATTTAATCTGCCACTATTGACCATAAAGTATAGCGTGGATAATGTTTCTCCCATATATCCTATGTAACGATCCTTCCTTTCACTTCCTTTTGGAATACTTAGCTCCTCCACCCGTTCCAAAATAGGAAACAGCCAGCTGCAATAGTCATTCAAGACTTGTTTCCGCGCTATTAATATATTATAGTTATACAGATATTTCTGCGTCAGAACGTCTGAAAACCTTGATGCATATTCGGGGGGCAACTCTTCCAAGGACTGAAGCAACGCATTCCAATCCTGCTCCTTTAAATATCGTTTATGATGCTCTTCGATATTCGGCTCATAGGGCAAAGGAAAGGGCATAACAACATCCACATCATTGTCTGCAAGCCTCCGTATATCATCATCTGATAAATCCAGTATTCTCCTATAATGGCATAAACCATAATATTCATCTGCCGTCACAGCGCGTTGCCCGTTTAATCGATTTTTCCATATCCAGTAAAGCGCCGTAAGTTCGGAATAGTTTACATTTTTTACAGATATATTTTCACCGTCAGAATCCAAAATATCCGCAACCCTCTCGCTGCAAAGTACGGCGCCAACCTGTATGGGCGTAATCCAATCAGGCATATTATATTGGCTTGTCAGTGGTCTGTCTTTATAAAACTTCGCCATATATACCTGTACATCCGCCTTATGATATCCATCCGGCAAAGCCGATAACGGCAAGAAACCCGTATTACGAACAAAATAAAAACTCTGTAAATTGGCAAATCTTGACGATGTAAGGCGAACATGACAGCGTAACCCTTTTTCATCCAGACTTTTTTCTATCTCCTGCATAACATTTTCCGGGGTTGCGATAAGAATCTCCACATTATTCTTTTCCTCTTCTGACAGTCCGTCCGCATAAGGATCCAGCTCTAAAACAGGAAGCCCCGCCAGAGATTCAGCATTATTTCCGCGCTCAGTAACAAGGAAACATTCTATTTTACGAAACAGATATAAGTTATGGATTGCCTGATATGCTCCTAGAGCTGTGCCTTGCGCACCGTAAATTACCAGATTCATAACATTCCTCCTCCGATTTGCATTAATATCCACAGCAAATCGTTTTATGCATACCAATGCTATGGTTGAAAACAGAACTGCGGCAAAGCCGTCCTGTCCAAAGTTTCTATATTTACCAAGTCTATCTTATCTTCCGCCAACCCTAATCTGACATAGTCCTCTTTGATACGTTCTGCCAGACTAACATTCAAAATCGCAATTACAAGTACATCAAAATCGGTATTCATCACATCACTGCTTGATTTTACAAGTAGTCCCTGTCGGATATACATGTCATAACGCCTGTCAAACCACGCCGCAACTGATAAGTCTTTTGAACAACGGCAGTAATTCTCTATCACCTGCCCAAACAATCCTGCACCGTATACTGCTACCCGCATTCCCGGCTTGACCTTTTCAAACGGAAAAAGTGCCATACGGCTGTCAATGCGCTCATAACCCTTTAAAAGCAGTGCTTGCCACATATAATATCGTAACTGTATGTTTAATATTTCCTTGTACACAGTCCGATCAAAATTCGATTTTAATGTCTTATGAAGATACCTGAAATTTTCCTCACTCACCTTGGTGCTTCTTACAATAGATCCTTTCCGCACCCGGTAATGATACAAAAGCAGATTGGTCACATATATTGATTCAGCCGATAAAACACATGGATAAATGCATGCCGTGTCCTCGCCATAATTGATAACATCTGCAACTTCCGCGCAACATTTCTCAAATATATCTCTTTTAAACAGCTTCCCCCACAGACTTGTCTGGATACCGTATTCAAAGAAATTACCATTCATAAGCATTCTTCCATACAGATCTTCACGTTGTTTCTTCGTTGCATAAAGCCCTTCCGGAACAGTATTCTTTTTAACTCCCCGATAACCGTCACATTCCTCATATCCTGCAGCCACAATAATATCTGCACCTGCGCCCATATCCATAAGTTTCTGTAACATATCCGGCTCAATCCAGTCATCACTATCCACACAAGAAATATATTCACCATGCGCTGTGGCAATTCCCATCTTTCTTGCAGCGGAAGGTCCACTGTTTTCCTTATGTATCACCTGAATACGCTTGTCCTTTACAGCATACGCATCACAAATAGCGGGGCTGTCATCTGTCGAACCGTCGTCAACCAGTATAATTTCCAAATCCGCATATGTCTGACAACAGATACTTTCTATGCATTGCGGCAAATATTCTGCAACATTATAAACCGGAACAATGATACTAATCATCATTACACGCCTCCCTGTCTTTATCTGATCCAGTAAGCCAACATATTATGATGTGTTTTTCGTTTGCTCTCCTCGGGAAGCTGCATCCAATCGGTTCCATAAAGATTATCCAGATATTCCTTATATCCGGCAGGCACATTTACCTCAATATCCTCAAACTGCATTCTGACAGTTTCATCATATACCCCTCTTGTTGTACAGTCCCGTTCCCCATACACAGTTCCCAAGACCCCTACATGGGAGGATTTATCAAAATCATATTTACACAAAAATTCCCACTGTTTGGGAAGCCATTTCAGGAAAATATCAGTCTTTCCGTTCGTTGCATAAAAATCCTGCCACATGCAGCGATTCAGCTCCTTATATTCCGCAAAAAATAAATGTCTTTCCTCTTTGTTATCCGGCAGACCGATCAACGGGAAAATATCTACCCACAACGGATTAATTTTCCTAAGCGTACCCTTATCCTCATCCACTGCCGTCCTTTTATCCACTGCTTTTGCAAACAGGTCCGGAAAACCGTCCGCGCCCTCTGTCCCAAATCCCATGATGTCGAAACGTTCCGTTTTCTCAAAAATATCCATCATTTTCAAGTAATCCTGCCACGGTAAAAAAATGTCGATGTCATCATCCCAAGGAATGAATCCCTCATGTCGAATTGTCCCTAAAAGTGTACCGCCACATACCCAGTAACGCAGACTATGTTTTTGACAAAATCTGTCTACGTACGCAAGAATCTCTTTCTCTGTCTGTTTTATCTCTGTTAATGACATTCGGGACTTTGATGCAAAGAAGCTGTCAAGCTTGGCATCCTTAAAATCATATACCATATAATAATGAATATTTTCTTTATATCCCATTGCCTCCAGCTTTTCTTTTTCCTGCGTATCGGTTTTTGAAGCAACAATTATCAAAGCATCATTATCAAACGGCATCAGCCTTTCCTCAAATGTCCATACATTGATAGCATCCATTTCCCGATTCAAAAATCGGCATGCAAAGTTTTTTATTTCAAGCCGACGCTGCAATACTGCCGCTTTATCATCAGATACATACCCCTCGATATTGTGATATCCCAGATTTGAAAATATCGTTCTCATTGCAAAAGAAAAACTGTCAAGACCATACAGAAGAATCTTTCGTTCTTTATTAATAATTCCCTGTTCTATCAGACACTCTATTCCCTTTGCAATTTCACCTATAATACTTTTTCTGTATGTCATCTCCATATCAGTTTCTTCCCATTTCTTTCATGATCCCAATTGTTTCCGCAATTCCCCCGGCAATTGAAAACACCGGTTGCCACCCCAAGTTTTTTAATGCATCATTATTCACAATCTGATTTGCAATAGGGGATGTTTCCGCCTTTTCGATACCGCTTGGCATATGAATTTCCACTCTGCACTTTCCTGCTGCGGCACATTTATCAGCAAATTCTTTCACTGAACAGCTCTCTCCCGTGGAAATACCATATACGGTCCCGCTCTCTCCCACAGCTAATACCGTCAGAAGGCCGGATACACAATCCGCTACATAGGAAAATGTACGCACCTGCTCTCCCATACTGTACATTTCAATATTGATGCCTTTAGCTGCCGACATAATAAACTGTGATGCCGCCCTATTATCATTTTCCGTTATGTTTGCGCCAAATGTATGACAAGGTCTTGCAATCACAACATCAACATCATATTCTTTCTTATAGGAAATGCACAGCGTTTCTGCCGCACGCTTTCCCATCGGATAACACGCCCTTGCGGATAAGTGGTCCACTTCTTCCTGCGCTTCTCCGGAGGATACATACAACACGCGGCATGTGGCATTTAACTTAGCAATTTCAAGTATCTTCTGCGTTCCCACGACATTAGACAGCAATACCTCCACAGGCATTTCCCGAAAAGCTTTCGGGTGTCCGTAACTTGCAGCATGGATAATATAATCAAACGGAAGCGCAATATCCAGCTCAGTTACGTCTGCCTCAATAAAGTTCAGATAACTTCCATAAGCATCTCCAAACCGATCCTTTAACTGAGCCGCATTTCGACTCACAGCATATATGGTAATCCTTGCATCTAAATTTTCGTTTGCATAAATAAAGCAATCTGCAATAAATGAACCAATCAAGCCTGATGCTCCAAGTATGAGCACACTTTTGTTGAAAAAAACATCAAAACCAACGATATGTTCAACTGCTGTTTTGACATTTTTCCGGTATATTTCACTATTTAAATATCTCATAC
>JAIEDW010000098.1 GCA_029067805.1 Lachnospiraceae bacterium | reverse complement strand
GACTCCAGCACTTTCTGGCCCACCAGTTCATACCATACCCTTACATCCACCACGGAAGGCTCCGGGGGCGTTTCTTCAGAATCATCCGGATTGTCTGCGGAAGGCTCCGCAAAGGTGCCAATCGTCATGGGTTCTACATGGATGCGACCGAAGCGGTCAAAGGAAACGTCCGCATGGGTATAGGCATCCATGTTCTCCACCAGGATGCGCACTGTCCCGCCTGCCAGGATGTCCTTCAGGGAGGGTGTGTCCTTCCACTGCCAGACTGACTGGGGATAGGCGGATTTTAGCTTCTCCGTGATCCGTAGTGCGATATGGAGCAGCATGGTCTCCGTTTCCCTGCTGTCAGGGGCAGGTTTTGCGGGGGAGGCCGGTTCTGTTTCCGGTGCCGCCTCTGCTGGTTTTTCTGCAGCTGCATTTGCCGTTTTCTCTGCCCTCTTTAAGGAGGCCAAAAAGGCGCTGCATTTCTCTGCCAGCTTCCCTGACTTCCGGAACAGGAATATCCCGGCAGTTATGGCGATCCAGAGGATGACGGCAAGCGCCATCAGTTTCTGGGAGCGTTCCTTCTGGAAAAAGACGACCAGAAGGAGCAGGGAGATGACCAGGATCTTGATGCTGCTGGTAAATACGTTTTTTCTCATTTGGTTTTTTCATCCCTTTTTTCATAAAATAAAAAAAGAGGAATCACATCCGGGGATTTGTTTCCCTGGTGCAATTCCTCTTGTACCGCCAGCCGTGCCAAAGGGCATCAGTTGAACGGCAGTCCATTCTCTCCACAGTCTTCCACGTTCATGAATCCGTCAGCCGCGCCGGCAGGTGCAGGTGCGCCGCTGCCTGTATTGGCATTGCCGTCTTCTGTACGTTTCCCTGTCGGGACATAGTTCCAGTCGTATACGGTGATCTTGGGAATCATGCCTTTTGAGCCGTCGGCTTTGCGGGTGAATTCCACAAGGTCAAGGTCGCCCGTGATAAAGAGCAGGCTGCCTTTTTTGACCCCAGCTTTGCTGATCCGCTCAGTAGCTTTCCCAAACAGGACGCACTGGTAGAAATTAGGGTGTTCCTGTTCCCCGAAGCCTTTGTTGACCGCCACATTGAACTGGATGTAATCGGTTCCGTTGGTGCTGGTCTGGATTTCAAGGTCTGCTGTGACCCTGCCCATGAGTGAGATTTGTGTAAACATAGTTTCATTCTCCTTTCTTGATGAAAAAATTTTTGGTTGCATCAAAAAAAGTGCCAAAAAACTGCCACTTAACGGCATGGTTTTTCTGACACTCATTTCAATCATAAACAGCGTGTGCATCTATGCACCTGGCATATCCCGATGGGAAGCACAAAAATCAATTACAGGAACATCTTAGCACAATATATGGATAATGTCAAATGGTTGGACACAAGATTTTGTATAAAGAAATCCGCAGCCAACAAAATCAGCCCTGCTTGAGGCGGGGCTGGATATTTTCGGACGGCTTACACGCTTTCGATGGGCAGGCAATATTTCCCATAATAAATAGGTTATACTACTAAAATTGGAATTTTATTGTTTATCATTTTTCTTCATTCTTACTTTACCTGTTACTTTCTCTACCACCAGTTTGAAAACTTTTGTACGAGGCATTACTGAT
>JAIEDW010000097.1 GCA_029067805.1 Lachnospiraceae bacterium | reverse complement strand
CTTTTACAATTATGGCGGGAGCGCTTGATAAAGGGAAAGTGGAGGCGCAAGCCCTATCCTACGAAGGCGTTTTCGGTGTGGGATACGGGATATGCAGTTACACCGTATGCGGCAGTGATGCGAAACGTAATTTCAAGGAACAGTTTGAAGAAAAAGAGCGGGCAAAAATTGCAAAGCGGAGAGAACAGGAAGACGCTTACGTGCAGCTTGCCAGAAAAACAATTGAAAACTATGTGCGCACGGGAGAAACCATAGCGGTACCGGACGGACTGCCAAGTGAAATGTACAGCCAAAGCGCAGGAGTCTTTGTTTCCGTTAAGGAAAACGGAAGCCTTCGCGGATGCATTGGAACGATTCATGCTGTACGGACTTGCGTCGCGGAAGAAATCATAGAGAATGCCATCAGTGCGGCGAGCAGGGACTCTAGATTTCTGCCAATCAGGCAGGAGGAGCTGGATGAACTTATGATCAGTGTGGACGTGCTGGGGGATACGGAGGCAATCGATACGCCTGATCAACTGGATGTTAGGCGGTACGGCGTCATTGTGACAAATGGCTATAAGCGCGGACTGCTTCTGCCGAATCTGGACGGTGTCAATACCATAGAGGAGCAGATTGCAATTGCAAAGCGTAAGGCAGGCATTGGTGAGGGGGAAGACATTACACTGGAACGATTTGAAGTAATCAGGCATTATTAGCATCGTTTAATCCTTAAAAGGCTATAACAAGCAACAGTTATAGCCTTTTTAACGCATCTAACAATAATTCCGCAATCGGTGTGAACACCTGATATTTTTTCCAAATGATATACATTTTCGTTTCGAGCCGTGGAAAAAGAGGGCGGAAACACAGGCCGCTGTCATCGCCTGTATTCGTTAAGCGCTCAAAGGTCAGCATACACCCAAGCCCTTCTTCTACAAATACGCCGCCGTTGTAACAAAGATTTATTGTACCGCTTAGATTTAACTGGTCGGTTTTTTCTCCGCACCACCGTGCAATATCAAATTTCATACCCTGTTCGGAACAAATCAGATCTATTCCAATCAAATCTTCAAAAACAATCTCCTTTTTTTCTGCCAGCGGATGGTCTTTTCGGATTGCAAGCCCCCAAATGCTTGCCCCCGGAATTTCAATATAGTTATACTTTTCGAGATTTGGCGGTTCTACGATAAAAGCAAGGTCAATCAGTCCGCGATCTAAGCGTTCCACCACCTGTTCCGTATTTCCACTCGTAAGATGATAGCGAAAACGGGGATAATCTTCTCTGAAATCCTTAATTACCCGTGCTAAATATTTTATCTGATGCGATTCCGCACACCCGATATGCACTTCACCTCCGGTAATGTTATCAAGTTCCCGAAATTCGTCTGTAGTTTTATCCACCATTGCGAGTATATCTTCCGCCCGCTTTCGCAGCAGCATTCCCTCGTCCGTCAAACTAACACTGGCACTGCCTCTGCGAAAAAGCTTTTTTCCGAGTTCGGATTCCAATTCTTTCATTTGTTTCGATAAAGTCGGCTGAGAAACATGAAGTGTTTCTGCTGCACGGGACATATTATTTTCTCTTGCAATTTCTAAAAAATAACGTAAAACACGAATTTCCATTTTTATTACCATGCTCCTTATTGTTTTTATCCAGTATAGCACAGCTGTGATATTCTTATCAAGAATATCATGATATGAATTATAAGTATTAGACATAGCACGAAATATCCGTATAATAATAGGTGTAGGAGGTGCAGAGAATGTCAGAGGCATCAGATACAATGGGAATTCTGCATCAAAATCTGATTGACGCAGGATGCAGAGAAGATTTAATTGAAACTTGTATGGAGCTTGCAAAGGCAAATATGTGGAACCGCATATTGCCCTTGCTCGGGGAGCAGAGAATCAACCTGCTGGATGCGGTACATGACGGACAAAAGCAGATAGACTGTCTGGATTATTTAGTTTACAGCATTAACAAAAAACATATTTAGGAGGAATCAAACAATGGAAGCAAAATTGAATTTGGTACAGGAATGGGATAAGACTTTCCCGAAAAGCGAAAAAGTAAATCACAGCAAGGTTACTTTCCATAACCGCTATGGAATTACTTTGGCGGCAGATATGTATACGCCGAAGAGTGTGGAAGGCAGACTGCCCGCTATCGCCGTATGCGGTCCGTTTGGCGCAGTCAAGGAGCAGGCGGCAGGCTTATATGCACAGACAATGGCAGAGAGAGGTTTTTTGACGATTGCATTTGACCCGTCCTTCACAGGCGAAAGCGGCGGCGAACCTCGTTATATGGCTTCTCCTGACATCAACACAGAGGATTTCAT
>JAIEDW010000096.1:1747-6497 GCA_029067805.1 Lachnospiraceae bacterium | reverse complement strand
GCAGCATTTCTGTTGATTGACACAAACTGATTGTGCTCAAGCTTGATAACATTTCCGTTCATCGACGCAATCACTTCCGAAACCTTTGTAAGCTCACCCGGCTTATCCGGCAGCAGCACGGAAACCGTAAAAATTCTGTCACGGAAAATCAATCCCTGTTGTACCACGGAGGACATCGTAATTATATCCATATTTCCGCCGCTCAAAATAGATACAATCTTTTTGTTCTTTACGTTAAGATGACGGAGCGCCGCTACTGTGAGAAGTCCCGAATTTTCCAATACCATCTTGTGATTTTCAACTACGTCAAGGAATGAAACCACAAGTTCCTCGTCTGGAACCGTGATAATCTCATCAATATTTTTCTTTATATACGGAAAAATATTTTTGCCCGGCGTCTTTACTGCCGTACCGTCCGCAATGGTATTAACTGTCGGAAGCGTTACAACCTTCCCGGCTTTTAGTGACTCCTGCATGCAGTTTGCTCCCGCGGGCTCTACGCCAATTACCTTAATCTTCGGATTCAAAAGCTTTGCAAGTGTCGAAACACCTGTCGCAAGCCCGCCTCCTCCGATTGGCACTAAAATGATATCCACCAAAGGAAGCTCTTTAAAGATTTCCATCGCAATCGTTCCCTGGCCTGTCGCAACCGCCAAATCATCAAACGGATGAATAAATGTATACCCTTTTTCCTCTGCAAGCTGGAATGCGTACTCCGCTGCCTCGTCATACACATCGCCTTTTAAAACAACCTGTGCACCGTAATTCTTTGTCCTGTTCACTTTCATCAAAGGTGTCGTGGTCGGCATCACAATAACTGCATTGACACCATATTTCTTTGCAGCATATGCCACACCCTGTGCATGATTTCCAGCAGACGCGGTGATAAGACCCTTCTCGCGCTCCTCAGATGTAAGCGTGCTAATCTTATAATATGCGCCACGCAGCTTATATGCTCCCGTAAGCTGCATATTTTCGGGCTTTAAATACACCTTATTTCCTGTCTGATTGCTAAAAAATTCACTATATATCAGCTTTGTTTCGGAAGTCACCTTCTTAACGAGTTCTGATGCTTCCTCAAATTTCTCCAATGTAAGCATTTCTGACATAATATTATTTCCTCCTTACCGCATTTTATTCTATCGGAAATTGCGACAACATATAAATTGCACAATCTACCAGAAAAGCCACTTCTTTTTCTTTGGCTTTTCTTCGCCAGCGCTTTCCTCATCCTCTCCTGCCTTTTCGTCCACTGTATCATCTGTCTCATTTATGACATCTGTAGCATCTTCTTTTTCTATTACTTCCTCTGTGTTCTCTCCCACAGTCTCATTTGTGACACTTGTGTCACTTTCTTTTTCCAAAACATCTTCTGTACTTTCTTCTATGACAGTTGTGTCACTTTCGCTCGTGTCGACGTTCTCCGCGTCCTCGCTTTCCTCGCTCTCGATATCAAACAATGCATTTACAAACTCGTCTGCATGGAACTTCTGCAAATCTTCAATCGTTTCTCCTACACCGATGTATTTCACAGGCACATTGAGCTCCGACTGGATTGCCACGGCAATACCACCCTTTGCCGTTCCATCCATCTTGGTAAGGATAATTCCCGTCAAATTTGCCACTTCCCCAAATTCCCGCGCCTGTGAAAGCGCATTCTGCCCCGTAGTGCCGTCAAGCACGATCAAGTTTTCCCTGTGTGCGTCGGGAAATTCTCTGTCGATAATACGGTTCATCTTCTTTAACTCTTCCATCAGATTTTTCTTATTGTGAAGCCGTCCCGCAGTATCGCAGATCAACACATCAACCTTCCTTGCCTTCGCCGCATTTACAGCGTCATAAATAACGGAAGCCGGATCTGCACCCTCTGTTCCGCCAATCATATCAACGCCCGCCCTGTTCGCCCACTCTGCAAGCTGGTCGCCCGCAGCGGCACGAAACGTATCGGCAGCAGCAATCAGAACTTTTTTTCCTTGTCCCTTTAAAATACTTGCAAGCTTTCCTACGGAAGTCGTCTTTCCTACGCCGTTTACACCGATAATAAAAATAACCGACTGCTTTTTCTCGAAGTCATATGCTGTTTCCTCTACGTGCATCTGCTCCTTGATACTCTCAACCAACAACTCCTTACACTCGGAAGGATGTTTTAAATGTCTTTTTTTAACCTCATCCTTCATGCGCTCTATGATGTCATTTGTGGCATTGACACCGATATCTCCCATGATAAGGATTTCCTCAAGCTCTTCATAAAAATCATCGTCAATATCCGATGCGCCGTAAAATACCGCATCAATCCCCGCCACAATGTTATCTCTTGTCTTGTTTAAACCTTCTTTTAAGCGGCTGAAAAATCCTGCCATCAATTCTCCTCCTTACTCTCCTCGCTCCATTTATCCATTTCGCTGTCCACCAAATTGACGCTTACAAGCGTGGACACACCTTTCTCCTGCATTGTAATTCCGTACAATCTGTCTGCCTGCTCCATTGTACCACGTCTGTGTGTAATTACAATAAACTGTGTCGATTTTTTCAGCTTATTCAAATATTTGGCAAATCGGCTGACATTCTCCTCGTCAAGCGCCGCCTCAATCTCGTCAAGCAGACAAAACGGCGAAGGCTTTAGATTCTGTATCGCAAAGAGCAGCGCGATTGCCGTAAAGGATTTCTCTCCACCCGAAAGCTGCATCATATTCTGCAGTTTTTTCCCGGGAGGCTGCGCGATGATGCGAATTCCCGCCTCCAGAATATCCTCGTCCTCAATCAGCTCAAGCGTACCTTTTCCACCTCCGAAAAGTTCCTTAAACACCTTGTCAAACTCGCGCTTGATTTCCTCAAACTTTTCCGCAAACTGCGTTCTCATTGCGGCGTCAAGCTCCTCAATAATCCCCTCTAACGTTTTTTCCGCCTCGATCAGATCATCATGCTGGTTTTTTAGGAAAGTGTAACGCTCCATAAGCGCCTTGTAGTCCTCGATCGCATTGACATTGACATCACCGAGCTTTTTGATATCGTCCTTAATCTCCACAATCTGCCTTTTCATTGAAGGAATGTCCTTGAACGCTTCGTTGCGTAAATTCGATGCACTGCTGAGCGTAATCTCGTACTCACTCCACATATAGTTTATCTGAGCCTCCATCGACTCCTCAAGCTTTTCTTTCTGTGAATTTAATCGATACACCTCTTTGTCCAGCGCGTTCTTCTTTTCCGCGATCGCCTCTCGCTCATCAAAGAATCCCTTTTGCTTCTGCACCAGTTCCTCTCTTGTCTGCTGTTTCTCCTTTAAAGCAACCTCGGCATCTGTCTGTGTACTGTGCGATGCTGCAATAGTCTTTTCAATCTCGTCAATGTTCTGCAATCTTGTTTCCATGTCATTGTGACATTCCTCAAGATTAGTCTGTACCTCCGAAAACTCCTCACGGTGACACGTAAGTTCGCTTTCCACACGGTCTAGGTTCGTCTGTTCAAACTCCTGTTTCTGCAGCAGCTTCTCATACTCAACATCCCACTCACCTACCATACCGGTCTTGTTCGACTCCTCGATACGGTAGTTTTCCAACTCGCTTTGATATACACGAATGTCCGCTTCAAGCTTTTTCTCCTCCTCCTCGGAGTTTTTCAGCTCATCTAAAATCTTATCCTTATCCGCATTGATTGTGACAGTCTTTTCCGCAATTTCCTGTTCTTCCTCTTTTAAGGAACCGAATCCCTGTTCTGCTTCCGCCTTTCTCTCCTCTGCGGCAATCACATTTAACCGTGTCGTATTCTGCTTGATAAAAAGCTCCTGAAGCTTTGCTTTTGCCTCCTCAATCTCCTTTCGCAGGACATTTCGCTCCGCCTTGATATCCTCGATATCCTGTTCTGCCTGTTCGAGCCTCTTCTTCGTTTCTTTTACCTTTAATTCCAGTTCGTCAATCTCGCGCCGTCTTCCCAAAAGGCTTGAATTGTTTTTAAAAGCGCCGCCGCTGATCGCGCCGCCAGGTACAAGAAGTTCCCCCTCAAGTGTCACCATTCGCACGCCGTATTCATATTTTCTTGCAATCTTTACCGCATTGTCCACATGGTCGACTACAACAATTCTTCCAAGCATCGCCTTTGCTACATTCTGATACTTCTTATCTATCTTTACAATCGAATCCGCAAGACCAATAACACCCTTTTCCTTCAAAACATCGGGCGTCTTAAATTCCTGTGGCTTTGTGATACTTGTAAGCGGCAGAAATGTTGCGCGTCCAAACCGATTCTTTTTTAAGAAAACGATCATCTTCTTCGCCGTTTCCTCATCATCGGTGACAATATTTTGGATGTTTCCGCCGAGCGCCGTTTCAATCGCCGTTTCATACTCCTTTTCAACCTTTATGATATCGGCTACGACACCAATGATCCCCTCATTTTTTTCTTTCTGCTCCATCACACGCTGAATGCTGTTTCCATATCCCTCATAACGCTCCGTGAGATTTGAAATTGTGTCAAGCTTTGACTTATACTGCTGATATTCGCTCTGTATCTCCCTAATTTCATCATCTTTATTGGAGAGTCTTTCCTTAAAGGTACCTGTCTTTTCATCCATCTCGGAAAGCTTGTTATTCGTTGCGATAATCTCATCGTTAATTTGATTAAATTCCTCTTGCAGCGTCTTGATTTCCGCATCTCTTTCCGCCTCATCACTCTTCGCGCGCAGAAGTCTTGAATTTAATTCGGATTTTCTGATGCGCAGCTGCTCCATCATCGCGTCAAAACTTCCCAGATTTGA
>JAIEDW010000096.1:0-1647 GCA_029067805.1 Lachnospiraceae bacterium | reverse complement strand
GCAATCGTGTATTTTTCTTCCACCTCGGAAAGCTGCTGGGTCGTCTTTGCGTTCTCCAAAAGGAACATGTTCACATCAAGTTCTTTCAGTTCCTCTTTTTTCTTTAAATAAACCTTCGCCTTTTCCGACTGCTTTTCCAACGGTCCCGTCTGTTTTTCAAGCTCACTTAAGATATCTGTGACACGCACAAGATTGTTCTTCTCATCTTCCAGTTTTTTCTGCGCTGTCGCTTTTCGTTTCTTAAACTTTACGATTCCCGCCGCTTCGTCAAAAAGTTCTCGTTTTTCGTCCGGCTTTCCGCTCAAAATTCTTTCAATCTGTCCTTGACCGATAATCGAGTATCCTTCTTTTCCGACACCCGTGTCATAAAAAAGCTCGTTCACGTCTTTTAGCCTGCACGGAATGCCGTTTATGGAATACTCGCTCTCCCCCGAACGGTAAAGTCTTCTCGCTACAGTGACCTCATCATAATCGATTGCAAGCTTATGATCCGCGTTGTCAAATGCAATCGCCACATACGCGTATCCAAGCGGTTTTCGAAGCTCCGTTCCCGAGAAAATAACGTCCTGCATCGACTCACCGCGAAGCTGTCTGATTCGTTGCTCTCCCAACACCCAGCGCACCGCGTCTGCTACATTGCTTTTCCCCGAACCGTTAGGACCCACGATATCCGTGATACCTTGATGAAACTGAAATATAATCTTATTTGCAAAGGACTTAAATCCCTGTACTTCGATACTTTTTAAATACATCTATTCGTTTCTCCCTTTCAGCATCATAAGTGCCTCATAAGCCGCCTGCTGTTCCGCCGCTTTCTTTGTCCTTCCGACGCCCGTTCCGATTTCCTTTCCGTCAAGACAGGCTTTTACACGAAACTCCTTATCATGGTCGGGACCCGTTTCCCCCACAAGTTCATAGTGAAGCTGCGCGGTATTGTTTTTCTGAACTTCCTCCTGCAAAAGTGTCTTGCTGTCCATAAACAAAATCTTATTTTCCAAATCAGAAAGCACAAAGCGATAAATATATTTTTTTGCCTCCTCGATTCCGCCATCGACGAAAATTGCTCCGATAACCGCCTCCATCACATCCGATGTGATCGAGTCTCGATTTCTTCCTCCTGTTGCCTCCTCGCCCTTTCCAAGCAAGATGTAGGAACCTAAGTCAATGTCTCTCGCACAATATGCGAGCGCTGGCTCGCACACCATCGATGCACGCAACCTTGTAAGCTGTCCCTCGGGCATTTCGGGGTTTTCCTGAAACAGAAACTCGCTGCAAACCATCTCAAGCACGGCATCTCCCAAAAACTCAAGCCTCTCATAGTTGCTTAATTTATTGATTTTCTGCTCATTTGCAAAAGAACTGTGGGTTATCGCCTGCTTTAACAGTCCCTCATTGCAAAACCGATATCCGATTTTTTCCTGTAATTCGTTTAGCAGCTCTTTTCTGTTGCGCATTTTTACACCTCAATACTCTTTCACGCAAAAAGCCCTGTCTAAAAGGGCTCTTTGTCTAAACACGGTTTGTTGAAACATATCATGTTTTACATGCTTTGTTTTATAAACGCCACGGCTTCCGCAACCGTGGTTATTCGCTCTATTCCCGCTGGCGGAATGGTGATTCCAAGTTCGTCCTCCACACCTGTAAAAA
>JAIEDW010000095.1 GCA_029067805.1 Lachnospiraceae bacterium | reverse complement strand
TTATCATTAAATATAATGGTAATACTGTATCGGCGAAGAACTATAGTATAGGTTACAAAAAGAACAAAAATGTAGACGATACGGCTACAGCTACAATCTCGTGGAAAGGAAGCTTAAAGGGTACTGCAAAGACAGAGATTACGTATACTGTAGGTAAATGTGATTTTACAACAGGTAATATTACAGCGAAGTCTGTATCTGACGTATTTACAAACGGAAAGAGCACTATCAAAAAGTCCGATTTGGAGAAGTCAAAGGTTGTATTGGTAAATGTCAAGAAGACACTTGCAAAGAACCGTGATTACAGACTTGTATACAAGTATCAGGTAATTGATTCAACAGCGGCAGCAGCAGAGGGAACGGATACTCCAAAATACAAAGAAGAAACCTACGATCCTCAGAATAAAGCAGAAGGAAGTCAAACGATTACAATACCTGAGGAAACAGGTCTTGATGTTACTGTATATGCTATTCCTGTAGGCAGCAGTTATAAGGAAAATACAGACGGTATTCAGGTAGCTGAATTCAGAGTAGCTTATTATAACATCGCACAGGCTAAACTGCAGTTAATCGACAAGACAACAAAGAAGGCAACACCGATTTACTTTGTCGATGATACAGAAACAAAGAGAGCAAACTTAGGTGCACTTAACAGGCTTAATAATAAGACAAAGAATGCAAACAGTACAGCGCCTTATTGGCTTGTTGTAAGTCATTCAAAGGCAAACGGAGAACTCGAATTCTCGAACTTTGAGAACAAAGGTAATACAGCAAAGCAGAAGGATTACACCTATGATTACGAGAATACCGCAACAACAGTTGCCGGAAAGCAAAGTGTAACGATATACGGTACAGGTAAGTTTGGTGGTACAAAGGTATTCAAGTATACGCTTGTTAAGAAGACATACGACTTAAAGAAAGCCATTGTGGATACAAAGATTGATCCGATTACAATCTCAGAAACGACGGATGCGAATACAGCTATTAAAGATGCGCTTGAGGGCAAGATTACGATTAACGGCAAGCAGCTTGACAAGGCATATTACAGTGTAAGTTATGACGCATCAAAGCTTCAAGCTGGAAAGGCACTCAAAGTTACCATTACAGGTGCGGTTGATGACAAAGGTATTCAGGCTTACTCAGGATTTAAGACGATTAGCGTTAAAATAGCATCAGTATCGACACCGCCTCAGGAGGAGGAATCATCACAGGCTTCTTCAGAGGCTCCGTCTGAAGCACCTTCAGAGGTTCCATCTGAAGTACCTTCGGAGACTTCGTCTGAAGCACCTTCAGAGACATCATCAACAGATGCAGCGGCTTAGAAACAATGACGCAATATTAAACATTTTTAGGGTTTCATAAGTATCCCAGACAATAAAAGGACCGCCACACTACTAATGTAGTGTGGCGGTTTTTTTTACCTTAATAACACATTATCTGATTACCCTTACAGGAATTGTGATAACTTGTTGTTTTACATTTGAACCGCTGCCTTCAACGGTAACAATTGCTGTAATCTTGTAGGTCTTGCCTTCTTTCAGACCAGCCCTGTTCTTGATTGCTACCTGTACACCGTCTCCAGTATAGGTAAGTGTAAAGTTCTCTAAGCTGCTCGCCTGCGTCATATCTGTGATATATGCGCCAGCAGGAGATACGATGAGCGCTCTCTGTGCCGGTGTATCAACTGATGAAAGTTTCACTTCCAATGCCTCTTTCAAGCCCGAGAACTTGAGTGCAGACTGTGCAGTTTTAATTGTTATCGGTTTTTCCGTCATCATCGTAGCAGTGCCTGATACGCCGAGGTCAAAGGTATATTCGGGATATACATTGTAGCTGCCCTTCTTCAAGTCAGCTGTTTCCTTTGCCTGTACTGTCATCACGCCTGTACTTCTGTCAAAGTCTGTAATCGTAAACAGACCTGCTGCGTCACCCGTAAGCTTTACACCCACTACTTGTGCCGCTGTAAAGTTTGTCATCTTAGGCTTAAGCAATACTGCAGTATTTTCACGGTCGATAATGTTAATGCTGCCCTTGGTTGATACCGCAAGCTTTTCTTTGTTTACAAGAGAAAGCTTAAAGTTTGTCTCCTGCTCAACGGTTCCCAGTTTATATTTTACTTTAAAGCTGTAGCCGCTTGCATAGCCTGCGTTCATTTTATAAACGCCCTTGGTGTCAGCTGCTGAAGGGAAATCTGTACCATCATCTGCTTTCGCTTTCAGACTTACCAGGAGAACATTGTTTCCGTTCGTGTCTTTAGCAGTTTTATAATCAACAAACTTAAGGAACGTTTCTGCCTGAGTATTTGCACCTTCCAGTTTAACATCGCTGATTGTAAAGCCTGTCGTACCATTGAGCACAATTGCTGAAGATACCTGCTCCTTACCAACAAATTTCACTGTATTAATATTAAGCTTCACTGGCTTAATATTCAGCTTAACTACCTTATCAGTTACCTTAATACTCTGGCTTACGATTACAGGGTCACTGCTAAACCAGTCATCACATGTGATGCTCAGCTTCACTGAACCGCCCTTTACAGAGGCTTCCTTCACCTTCAGGTTAACGCCCGTTTCGCCGTTTGAACCGCTTATAGAGCTCGCTCCGTTCACAATAAAGTCTGCATTAGCCTTTGAATAAGCCTTCTTCTCTGCTTTCGTAGTGTTGGCTGTTACCAATGTGATCGTTGCTATATCTGGTGTTAAATACATTTCTGAAACAGGATCGTAAATCCATATGTCCGCACTGTCCATGCCAATCGCGGTATAGATTGTCTTGTCAAGTGTTTTCAGCTTCAACTTTGGCTGCCTGTATTCCACACCTACCGCGAAAGGTTTAGTCACGTCATACTCTTTATAATATCCTTCAACATGCGCTGTCAGTTCTACCTTGCTATTCTGCGTTACATCCTTATAATCCGCCTTGTCGTTTGTCCACTTAACCGGAGTTGTCTTGTTGACACCACCCTTGTTAATGCTTACAATGTCATATCCTTCGCCGTTGTTTGCAAAGCGGAAATAGCTGCTGTCGGCTGCCGTCACTGTCACAGCACCCTGCTTAGAGGCTGCAGTTAATGTACCCGTGCTGCCAGTCGTACCGTTCTTATAGAACAGGTTTACTTTCTTTTTCTGCTTAAATGTTACAGTCGGTTTTGTTTCAATTACTTTGATGGTAATCGGTGTGAACAAAAGTTCTTCCATTTCTGTTTCACTTAAATTACCTGCTTCATCTGTTTTATATACCTTTGTCTGATATACTACAGTATACGTACCCTTCGGAAGTGATTTTACTGCGCTCTCTGTTGTATTCAGCTCATAAACGCTGTTCGTTACCTGCTTTGCAACAAAGTAGTCATTATAGCTTACCGGATTGCCGGAAACCTTTGTTCCCTTGTATACTGCATTAACAGTAATAAGTTTATCCTTATTAAGAGCTTCCATTGATCGGTTAAACGGTGCAATCGCTGTCAGCTGTACGCCAGCCGTCTTAGCTTTGTCAATCTCAATCGTGCCTGCGTTCCATGCAAACTCGCTTCCACTTACCGTCACGATATAATTCCTTACAAGTGACTTGTCGTCTTTTGACGTTACAGTCACGGTTGCCGTGCCGCCGTCGCCGCTCTTATTTACTACCGTAAACGTCGCGTCCACTCCGTTTGTAGAGTTTGCTGTTGATGTCAGCTTTATGACACTTGTGTCATTTACACTAATCTTTACACCCTTACCGAAGTCCTGAGGCACTTCAGTTGATTCAACGGTCTTATAGAAATGAAGATTCTTAAGGGTAAACTCGTTTACCTTATCCATAGCAACTTCTATATAGTCGCTGTCTGGGTTGGATTTTACATTGTTTCCATTATTTGGATCCGTGCTGTCAAACTTAATGCCTACGCCATTCTTTACTGCAAACGCCAACGTCGCTGTCTGCTTCACGGTCTTGCCGCCAACGGTCAATGATACTGTCGCTGTTACCTTCGCATCGCCGTTTAAGTCGCCGCCTTCCATGGTAACGTTTGCACCGGATACATTCAGGTTCTTATTAACGGTTCCTACTGCAGGAGTTCCCAGTGTAAGTAAGTCTTTGCTGGTCTCCTTTACCTCAGCCGCAAATCCGCTAAGCGCTGCTGTCGGTTCAACTGCCGGTGAAATCACAGGCACAGCCTCAACCGTCCATGTCTCAGTTGCGTCAAGCACGCCGTCGCTGTCATCATCGCCGCTTATAATTTGGAGCTCCGCTCCATCGAGCTGGATAAAGTTTACTGTAACGGTCTTCGTAACCTTTGTGTCAGTCTTCTTCTGAATCTTAAAGTCTACTGCACTGCCAGCATATGGAGTTAATATGATCGTGTCTGCGTTGTCAGCCCATTCATACTTCTCTTGATACTGAGCGGGAAGTGCAATATCTGCAAGTGTTTTACCACTTGTGCAGTATTCTGCCGCAAATACATAAATGTCAGCGCCCTCGTCAATCACATCGGCAGGATCAATATTTTCTTGGATTCCAACTCCTGTTACTTTAAGGAAGTCACCCAGATTTATTGAGCCGTCCGCATTTCTTTTGATTCTAGTAGTTTCATCTCCAAAAAGCGCCTCATCTATCGACATGTCCAGATTAATCTCCGGCTGAGCTCCGTTTCTATTCTCAGATATTGAGCCGGTCCATTCATAAAAGCTGTCATTCCTTACCTTTTCCGGATTCTGCGTGCCTTTCATATTAATGGTGTCTTTTGTAGATTTTCCGTTTTGACAGCTGCTGTCCTTAATCGAAATCACGTTCTCCACATAGTAATCCGTATTCACGGCCCCGTTTGTATAGAGCGCTACGTTCGATGCCTCGTTGTTGTACGAAATAGAGTCGTATACCTGTATGTCCGGACAAGAGTTCGAGTCGATACCTTTCGACTTATTACCGAACGCAACCGAATTTCGAAGAACATGGTATCCGCTCATGGAATCGCCGCCCATCTTAAAGCCGTTGCCGTTGCCTGCGCTCAGCACAGGTGTTGTCTTCTTGTAATAATCAGAGAAATTCTTCTCTCCGCTGCTGATAGCAGCAAGTCCCGCTGCCGGAATCCTTGACGCTGGTTTTTCATAACCAAACAGATATCCGTTCTTAAATGCAAGACAGTTTTCTATCGTCACAACGCCGATACTTCCCGACTCTACCTTTGCAAACAGATCCCAGCCATCGTCCGCATTGTAAGCCGCGATACAGCCGATAAACTTGTTGCCGTCGCCGCACGTCAGCTTCGCCGCAAATCCGTCCGCATCCTCATAGCCCTTATCATAGTTCATGAAAGAACTACAGTTGAGAAGTGTATTGTAAGAAGGCCAATCCGCGCGTCCATCGTTACCGTATCTCGCCACCTGTATACCTGTGTTGCCGTTTAGGTATGTCTTGATGTCCTTTAAGACATTGTGACTGCCGGAGAGCTGGATACCTTTTTGTCCGTCCTGAGAGCCCGTTACATCGAAGCTCTCAAAGATCCAGTAATTACCTGCAATCGTGAATGCCGTGTCGTTTTTGAACGTATTCTGACCAAAGTCTAAAATCGGTCTGCCGTCTTTGCCGGATGCTTTCATGGTGATAGGCGCTTTCGACGTACCGTCGTGCTTTTTGCCAATCAGCATGTTTTGCGCGCCGTTCTCGGGATCTGCATATTCGTTTTCGTTCAGGTTATACACGCCGCCTGCAAGAAGAATGGTATCGCCTGCCTTTGCATGATTGATTGCATCATAAATGTTGACAGGATGGAGTTCACAATCTCCTGCATAATGTGTTGCTTCCCCTTCTGTATATGACGTACCCACCTTTGCACCGTTTGGAGCTGTATAGATTTTTCCATTGTCGCTCTTTAATGCGTGATATGCCACAACAAACGGTTTCGGTCCCTCATTTGTTACGGTGTCTTTATTTCTGAGCTTCTGATTAATACCCGGCTCATAGTTTTGATCCGGTGTCGCATAATACGTAAAGCCCGTCATACCTTCATTCAGATTCGTCTTAAAGGTATACTTTGTACCTGCCTTAATCTCTTTTCCTGCCACAACAGCTGTTTTTGCTGCATTTTCCTTCGGTATATAGTTACCGTCTTTGTCCAGCTCTACTTCCTGTTTATAGACTGTCAGCGTACCGTCAAAGTTTGCGCTGAGTGTCAGCTCATAGCGCTCGCTGTTAGCGGTTTCCGCAGAGGAAACAGTTACGCTCGGATCAATTATTTCCGGCTCAACCTCGAAGGGTTTATTGCCGTCTGCCTTTGTTGTCTCCAACTCAATTTCTTTTACAACGATTCTTGCGTTTCTTGCCGCAAAGAAGCCCACATAAACATTGTTTTTGTCAATCTGCGTCAGCTTATTGTTGTTCGGATCGGCGAATGCCTGCTGATTCAAGATCTTATAATATTTATCACCGATCTTCTGATATTCTTTTTTCTCATTTGCATCCATAGATGATACATCTGTATCCTTTGTTGCAAGATAACGCAGCACATACGCATCATCATATTTCTCAATCTGGAAACGGAATTCTGTCAATAAATCCTTGCTATCATTAAACGAAGGACTCAAATGATTCTCAACACTTTTATCCGCATCATTCGTAGAGTTTCCGATTGCGTTGTAACTTCCGGTAAACTTGTCAGCTTCGCCGGCGCTTGTCTCAAGTGTTCCTGAATTTGTCACAAAGTTCACAGGAGCGGTCAACGTACCCGATTTAATTTTTGCAACATCAGCCGCCGTGCATCCCTCTTTTGAGTTCCATCCCACGCCGAGTTTCATCTCGTAACGCATAATGGTATCGCCGTTTCCGCCGGCGCTTGTCACATAACCGGGAGTAATCACATTGCCGTCGTCGTCCTTTACTGCGCGTACCCAGCTGTACTGTATTTTGGAGGCAAGAAGCTGGTATGCGTTCATCCATGCCATACTGCTGTCCCCGTGCTTTCCGACTACATCGGACACCATCATGCCAAAGCCGTCCTGACCGTTTGACATTGTCCAGCTTTTTACTGTTATATATCCGGACAGTGTAAAGTTGTTTTCTTGTGGGTCAATACTCGTATAGTAGAGCGACATTCCGTCCGCAGATGCAGGCACAACTTTTCCGGCGTTGCCCTCACTCCAAATTTCAACGCTCTCCACGTCTCCGGTATCCGGATTTGTTATCGGGGTGTGTCCGCCTTTCTTCTCGTCCGTACTCGTACTCGAACCAAATATCGAGAACGCCCACTTCACATCATCTTTTCCGTTAATGTATTTTTCATCATTACCGCTTATTTTTGAGCGTGCAACAGAAACCGGAAAGCCGTCCGCTGTCAGATTTAATGCTTCAATTGCTTTTGCTTTCAGCTCTTTGTCTGTAAGTGTTTTATTTTCTTCTACCTCTTTTAATTCTGCAATTTTGTCTGCAACGAGATCTTTTTTCTCGGTCTTAATCTCTGAGCTTTCCGCATCTCTTGAAATTGTAACTTTCGTCGCTTTCAGCTCCAAAGAGCTTGACGACTTCCTAAACGCCTGTACGGAAATATAACATTTGCCCTGCGGCAGACCTGTAAGCGTTACTGTGTATGCGTTATTTTCGTCTTTTGCGGTTGCAAGCGTCTCGTCCTCCTGTACGATTGATATATCAACATAGTCCTGCACAGCCGACTTATTTTTAAACGCTGTCACAACATAGTAATCCGCCTCGGGAACGCCGTAAAATTCAACTTCAAGTCCGCCCTTTTCATCCGCGTCTTTTTTATTTGTCATGACATTTATCGAAGGAGCCGCAAGCGGCAGCACGAAGTTTTCGATTTTCCACTTATCCGACGCATCCTTCATCACAATATTTTTCTCACCGGTACGCATAAGGTTTGCGCGGAAGGAATAGTCTCCGGACGCTTTCGGCGTAAAGTCAAACGTCAGAGTCTGATTTTTCCAGTTTCCGTCAGAATCCTTTGAAGAATCCAGCGCCGTCTGTTTTGTATCCACAACGCTGCCCGACGCGTCCAGCATCTCCATGATCATGGCATCCGCGCCTTCATAGGCAATGCATCCTTCTGCCTTTACGGTTATTTTCGCATCTCCCTTGTTATATGTTACCTGCGAAATCAGAGGAGGAACCACCTCGTCCCAGCTGTCCCTTTCCTCCATATCGCCGGTGTCGATGACCTCTGCTTTCTGGACTCTGCCGCTACGGTTTATTCCGCTAGTCGCGCTAGCCATTCCTCCTTTTATATCTTTATAACAGACTACAAATGGTGAGCAGAAAGTATATGTTCCTGCCGGCAGATCTTTGTATGTAATTGTGCTTGTGACCTGACCTGCAGCCAAATAGATTTTCTGTCCAACACCATTTTCCTTATGTTCTTGAGATTCTTGCTTTTGATCCTTCGCACCTTTTACTCCGCCGCTGATGGCGCCTTCTTGTTTTTCATTGTCGGCATCATTTTTTACCAGCGCAAAAGCGGAGAAGTTTGTGCTTCCCGTCGATACGACATCAAAGCTTGCATCCGCAGTTCCATATACGGTAAATGTCAGCCCCGAGCTTGCATTTTTGCTAAGGTCGATATAATATTTGCCATCATTCCCATCCACTTTCACAGCACCGGTATTATCGAAAAATTTCACGGAATAGTAATTTTCGCTTCCGATTCTTGTTCCTGCGGATATGCTGCCTTTTTTCAAATCATTTGCATCCAACGCATAGACATGCGGCGCCTTGCCGGTAATCTTAATCTTTTTTTCATCGGATACGGCTGTCTCTGTCGGATTAGTCTTTTCTCCGCGGTATGCTGTTACCGTAACAGATACTTCTGTGTCACTGATGTCCAGACCTGTTATTTTTTTGTTTCCGCTTTTTGCCTCACCTTTTTCTTCGCCGTCTATTTTAATGATATATCCGTCAACGCCTTCCTGTTCACTCCATTTTACCGTGATTCCGCCCTTGTCATCTGCATCTTTATCCAAGTTCTTTATATCGGTAATCACAGGCTTCTGCAGTTCTTCCCAATATTGAACAGCATCAGAATCATTGCTTATTTTGTCCTCATACGTTGTTTCGCCATCCGCTGCGCGGCTTAGTACAGCGCGGAAAATATAGCTTCCCGATTCTTTCGGAGTATACGTGAAAACTGTAATCCGATCACCGTTGTCAGTTGTCGTTAAACCCTTCACAGCTTTCCCAAGCGATGTTGCAGAAGGATTGAGCATCAGTCTGTCCGCATCATATGCAGATACCTCCAATGTCTCCTTTTCACTGCCGGTTCCGCCCTTTACGGTTACTATAATCTGTCCTGTTCCCAGCTCCGCCTTTGTGATTACGGGAGCGTCTACCGCATCCCAATCAGTCGGTTCATAGCTGCTTGATTCCTCAGAGCTGCTCGATTCCTCCGAGCTGCTTGATTCCTCAGAGCTGCTCGATTCCTCCGAGCTGCTTGATTCCTCAGATTTGCTCTCGCCGCCTTCATCACCAGGTTTGCTGCCTTCATCACCACTGGGCTGGCTGCCTTCGTCACCAGGCTTGCTGCCTTCATCGCCAGGCTTGCTGCCTTCATCACCACTGGGCTGGCTGCCTTCACCGCCGCCGGGTTGGCTTTGATCGTTGCCAGGTTGGCTTTGATCTTCGTCGTTAGGTTTACTTTCGTCTTCACCGCCGCGGTTGTCAACCTGATTCTCCGGTTTTTCCGGAGTTTCTTCGTCTTCGCTAAACTCCGCGCCCAAAGTTTCAGTTTCATCCAGCTGTTCCGTTTCCACTGTTTTCTTTGGAGCGGGCTCCGCCGCGTAAGCAGACATGTTAGACATTACCATAGCGCCCGATAATACGAGCGCCATGATACGTCTTGCTAACTTGCTTTTTAATTTGCTCATACGTTTGCCTTCCTCCCTTAGCGCGCTGCTATTTACAGTATCCTTTCTGCTGCAAATTTAATAAAAATTTTATATTTTTTTTACCAAATTTCTATCAGCCGTTAAGGACGCCTTAAAATACAGCAAACCCTTTTGACATTAGGAAAAATCAAATTTCCACAGTCGAAAATATTCAAATGTCGAAAATATGTCGTAGAAAAGGAATTGAAGAAGATACACGCAAACAATAAGCTTTTATCAATATCTTATCCACACAGGTTTAGTTAGCGACAAATTAGCGACAAATTCTTACAGAATCCACCACCAAAAGAGTAATTTTTCACACATCGTTAGCGACAGATTAGCGACAACACGGAACTTCAATTTTTTCGATTTCCGTGCGAAGCTCTTCAAGCGTCCTATGTCCGTAAACGGAACGTTCGATATCATTGCCAAGCGAATGTCCCATCAGCAGATGCTTTGACAATTCATCCACTTTGTACTTATCGCACAGCCAGGAGAAAGTATGACGGCAGTCGTGCGGAGTGTGCTTCGTGCCGCTGTCCGAATATGTAAGATTTAAGGTATCCAGCACCTTGTAAAATTCCTTCCGGCATTTATGAGGTTGAAAGCGTTCGCTTCCTTCCGAGAGAAATCGCTTAAAAAAGCTGCGAGCAAATCCTTGAATAGCAGGGTGGAGCGGAACAATCCTGTTTTTGGCAGACGCTGTTTTTACGCCGCCCTGGAAGTATTGTCCCTCCCTGTCATAGCGGATATTTTTGTAGGCGGATATACGAAAACCTGTGTAGATCATTAAAAGAACCATGTCGACATTTTTTAAGCGCCTGTTTTTCCAGAGCGTTTCAAGCGCAGTCTGCGAGAACGGAACACCGTTTTCGTCGTCATCGACAATATTGATCGTTACATATTTTGAGTAATCTTTCTCAATCATGTCGTTTTGAATTGCGTAAGCATACATGCCCTTAAACAGCGTTACAATCAGTTCAAGGCTGGAATGTTTCAGTGGACAGTTGTCGACAACCTCCTGCAGATCGGCTTTGCGCAGCTCCAGAAATTTTCTGTCATGGAGCGCTTTGCAGTTGTTAAATGCGGCTTTGCTCGAATAGGTGGAAGCGCGCGAGAGCTTTTTTTTGGAATTATTAAATTTACTGTAATAGTAAAGTTCATAGAGCTCTGCAAAGGTAATATTCAGATATTTTGACGAAGGAGCGGAAGGGAATCCTGTCGGTATCATGACATCCGGAGTTCGGACTGTCGGAATTGCCGCGTTATAAAGGATCAATGCCTGATAAGCTTCCTCGTAGGTCTTAAAATATCCGATCGCGGGTGCAAGGATTGGGGAGCCGTTTGGCGAAAACTGCGTGACATGCGGATACGCCGCCCATTCGCGCGAGCGTCTGCCGGAAAGGTGTTTGATGCTTCCGGATCCGTTTGGAAGCTTGCGCCGTTTTTGCGGTACGCTTTTGAGCGGATACCCGCAGTTTGGACAAAAGTCTGCCGCATTGGAAATTGTGTGTGTGCATTCTGGACATAAAATCAGTGCCATATAAAAACCTCCATAAAACATTTAAAATTGGTGTTTTCATTTTATCAAAACTACATGGGGAGGATTACACCAAAAAAAGCTTTCATTTTTCATAAATCCGTAGTAAACTAAAAATATCAAAACTATATTGGAGGGTAAAAAAATGAATATTTTAGTAATCAACTGCGGAAGTTCATCACTCAAATATCAGCTGATCGACAGCGATAGCGAGGCTGTTCTTGCAAAAGGACTTTGCGAGCGTATCGGTATCGATGGAAGCGTACTCACACATTCGCCTGCGGGCAAGGACAAGGTTAAGATTGAAACGCCGATGCCGAACCATACGGTAGCGGTTAAGCTTGTGATCGACGCGCTGACCAATGCGGATCACGGCGTGATCAAGTCGCTTGACGAGATTAATGCAGTCGGACATCGTGTTGTACACGGCGGTGAGAAGTTTGCCACATCTGTTATCATAAATGATGAGGTTATGAAAGCGATTGAGGAGTGCAACGACCTTGCGCCGCTTCACAACCCTGCAAACTTGATCGGTATCAATTCCTGCAAAGAAATTATGCCGAATGTGCCGATGGTAGCAGTATTTGATACGGCATTCCATCAGACAATGCCGGAGAAAGCTTATCTTTATGGACTTCCTTATGAGTATTATGAGAAGTATAAGGTTCGCCGTTATGGTTTCCACGGGACAAGCCACGATTATGTATCTGCGAGAACGGCTGAAATTCTTGGAAAGAAGAGAGAAGATTTAAAGATTATCGTATGTCATTTAGGAAACGGCGGTTCCGTATCGGCAGTTGATCACGGAAAATGTGTGGATACATCAATGGGATTGACACCGCTTGAAGGTGTAATCATGGGAACACGTTCCGGTGATATTGATCCGGCAATCTGTGATTTTATCTGCCAGAAAGAAAATCTGACACCTGCTGAGATGAATAACGTGCTCAACAAAAAGTCAGGTGTGCTTGGTCTGTCAAAGGTTTCTTCTGACTTCAGAGATATCGAGGCAGCGGCAAATGACGGAAATAAGCTTGCGGCAGTAACATTGGATGCTTTCTATTACAGAGTAGCAAAATATATCGGCGCTTACACGGCAGCGATGAACGGTGTTGACGCGATTGCGTTTACGGCAGGCGTTGGCGAGAACAACATTTCGGGACGTGTTAAGATTGCAGAGTATCTTGGATACCTCGGCACGGAAATCGACCTTGACAAGAACAACGTAAGAGGCGAGGATACGATCATTTCAAAGGATGGCAGCAAGGTTGCGATGCTCTGCGTACCGACAAACGAGGAGCTTTCTATCGCGCGTCAGACACTTGCACTTGTTAAATAAATGAAACAAAATACTACATAGTACAAAACCGCTGATTGAATTATCAGCGGTTTTCGTGTATGATGAAAGGTAGTAAAGGAAAGAGGAAAAATGCAGATCAAACTACCTGAAAAAGTAAAACAAATCATAACGGAATTAGAGGCGGCAGGTTACGAGGCGTACGCTGTCGGCGGCTGTGTGCGGGATTCGATTCTCGGCAGAGAGCCCGATGACTGGGATATCACGACATCGGCAACGCCTGTGCAGACGAAGGCAGTCTTTCCGCGCACTATCGATACGGGGATTCAGCACGGTACCGTGACCGTTCGGCTTGGGGGCGAGAGCTTTGAGGTCACGACATACCGCATTGACGGCGAATATGAGGATAGTCGCCACCCGAAGGAAGTTGTTTTCACAGCAAGTCTTGCCGAAGATTTAAAGCGCCGCGATTTCACGATTAACGCAATGGCGTACAATGACAGAGGAGGACTCGTCGATCTGTTTGGCGGGATTGCCGATTTGGAAAACAAGATTATCCGCTGTGTGGGAAACGCGAAGGAACGTTTTTCGGAGGACGCGCTGCGCATGATGCGCGCGGTACGCTTTTCGGCACAGCTTGGATATTCCATTGATGTGGAAACGGAACATGCGATTATGGAGCTTGCGCCCAATCTTGCGAAGATCAGCGCGGAACGGATACAGACGGAACTTGTGAAAATTTTAACATCTCCCAATCCCGATTACATTCGTGTGGCGTACGATTTGGGAATTACTCAGATTGTGCTTCCGGAACTCGACGATACGTTTGAAACAACGCAGAATAATCCGCACCATTTATATACGGTGGGAGAGCACTTGATGCATACGCTTTTGAATACGAGAGCGGACAGATGCCTTCGCATCGCCGCATTGTTTCATGATATCGGAAAGCCGGCGAGTAAAACGACGGACGAAGACGGAATTGACCATTTTCATGGACATGTGCAGATCAGTGAGGAAATGACGCTGGATATTTTAAAGCGGCTAAAATTCGACAATGATACCATTACCTGTGTGTGCAGGTATATCCGTTACCATGATGATGACATTCACCCGACCGACAAGGCGGTGCGCCGTGCTGTAAACAGAGTAGGGGAGGCGTATTTTGGCGGTTTACTCGAGCTGCGGCGTGCGGATTGTCTTGCGCAGAGTATGTATATGCGTGAGGAAAAGCTGGACAGTCTGGACGGGGTGGAGGCGATTTACGAAACCATTCTTGCAAAGAAACAGTGCGTATCGATAAAGGATCTTGCAATTACGGGAAATGATTTATTGCAGGCGGGAATGCCACAGGGGAAACGCGTCGGTGAAATTTTATCTGCGCTTCTGGAGGATGTGCTTGAGGAGCCGTCGCACAATACACATGAATATCTGCTGAAAAAGGCAAAAACCTTGATATAGTGTGCCGATATTAGGAATAAATACATCTCTCTCCACATAAATTATAAAGCAGTCGTAACTGCTGAACAGTTACAGACAGTTTTATAGTTTGCGGAGGGGGATTTTTCAGTGAATGACAGGGCAGTGAACGTATTAGAGCAGTATGACATAACTGTGTCACGCACATTTAAAGGCAGAGGAACGATCATTTGCGAAACGAACAGGGGAATGTGCGTACTGAAAGAATATCGGGGAAAATCGGAAAGGCTTGAGCTTTTAAATAAATTGCAGGGAAAAGCAGACGACAGCATCAAAACTGACACGCTTGTCAGAAATAAAGAAGGCGGTTTGTCGGTCGTGGATACGGACGGCAGTACATATATCTTAAAAAAGCAGATTGAGGGGCGGGAGTGCAGCTATAAAAGCGAAGAGGACATCGTAAAGGCATTCTCCACCATGGCAAAGCTTCATCTGAAAATGGTAGAAACGCAGGCAGACTACGAGATGCCTATCTTTTTTTATGGCGATGAGATGGAAAAGCATACAAGGGAATGCCGCCGTGTGAAGAATTATCTGGTCAAACTGCGGACAAAGACGGATTTTGAGCGCAGACTTTTGATGGAATATGATTATTTTCTGAAAAAGGCGGAGGAGGTCATGACGCTTGTCGGCCTTGAATCAAGGGCGGAGTACGAGGCATATGTGAAGAGCAACGGACTGTACTGTCACGGTGACTTCCAGTACCACAATGTTATCTTTCCAAAGGGCGGCGGCGATGCGTGTCTTGTCAATTTTGAGCATTTTGCGCGTGATACGGGGACACGTGATTTTTATCTGCTCTTTCGCAAAATTTCAGAAAAAAACGACTGGTCTTTAAAGGTCGCACAGGAGATGCTTGACGCTTATCAGGACAGAAGGATGATCACGCCGATCGAATGGCGTTCGCTGCGTCTGCGTCTGACATATCCCGAAAAATTCTGGAAAATCATTAACTTTTATTATAACTCACGCAAATCGTGGGTGTCGGGCAGAAACTATGAAAAGTTCGAAAATCTGATCAATCAGGAGCGCAAAAAAGAGAAGCTTCTGGAAAAACTTTTTGATTGATAAAATGCGTTTTCCTTAGTATAATCTCAATAAGTGGGGTATACATGGTTTCAGGAGAGAGGGATACATATGAATGTGAAAAAAATAATAGACAGCGTGGCGCTTGCCGCTTTGATGTTTACCATAGGCGGCTGTGCCATGTATTCGAAGGACGCCGTAACAGTGTCAAACGAAACAGAAGCTTTTGTAAAGCCTGCAAACATTTACGATTCGGAAGACGCTGCAGTTGTGGTAAAAAAAGATGTGGAGGCAAAAACGATACAGTTACAGAACATTTCCACATCAAGGCGGTATACGCTTCACTACGACGGAACGACGAATGTTTTTGACAAAAATGATGAGGCGATGTCCATGCAGCAGTTAAAGGAGGGCAGCGTGGTCACAGCACGCTTTTATAAACCCGAAAAGTCGCTCTCCTATATTAAGGAAAACAAGGACGCGCTGCGCATTACCGATATTTCAAACTATGAGCTGGATTTAAAAAACGGAAAGATAACGGTCGGCGGAGAGAGTTATTCTATCAGCGGAAATGTGGTTGTTTCGTCAAATGGCAAAGAGACCGATCCGATGGAGCTCAATGCTGTGGACGAGATTAGCATCTGGGGATATCAGGACAGGATTTACGGAATCAATGTGGAAAAAGGGCATGGTTATCTGCGTCTGCAAAATGAAGATTACTTCGTAAACGGCTGGCTGGATGTAGGTGACAAGGTCATCCGCAAGATTGAGGAGGACATGCTCCTTGTCGTGCCCGAGGGAACTTACAATGCGATGGTGAGCAACAAGGGCAGCAGCGCGATGCAGGAGATCAGCTTTGCGCGGAATGAGGAAATGGTCTGGGATCTGGGTGATGTCGAAATTACTGTGGTGCAGACGGGAAAAATTATCTTTACGCTGACGCCAGCGACGGCAAAGCTTGCGATTGACGGGCGCGAGGTGAATACGTCAAAGCCCGTGGAGCTGCAATACGGCTTGCATTCGATGCGCATTACGGCTGAGGGCTACGATACGGTAGCGCAGTACATCAAGGTCGGAGAACCGTCCGCAAATATCAGTGTGGAGCTTCAAAAGAGCAGCGAACCCGAAAAACAGGAAACGCAGAAGACCGCGGACGTTGAAAATAAGGACGACGATGAGCCTGACGAAAACACAGTCAATAAGAAGTATGAAACAAGGAAGCCCGACCAGGACGAAGAGGACGACGACGAGAAGGACAAGGACGAAAAAGATAAGGACAAAAAAGATAAGGATGAAAAGGAGGACAACGAAACAAGCAGTAAAGCCTCCGATTCAGATGCCGTTGCGTCATCATCGGATAAATATAAGGTGTATATTGATGCACCCGAAGATGTGGAGGCATATCTGGATGGCAGTTACATCGGACTAACCCCCGTCAGTTTCCCGAAAACAGCGGGGAATCATGTGATTACATTAAGAAAAACAGGATACCAGACAAGGAGCTATACTTTGCAGATTGACAGCGAGAAAAAGGACGTCAATTACTCGTTTACGGAACTTGTGGAGCGGGAAGAGTAACAGAAACCGAACAAAATATAAAAAAACGGCAAAATTTGGGCATTTTTCCTTGACAAAAGCAAAGTTTTCCCCTATAAATAGATATAGACGTGCGCAAAGCGCGTAAAATAAAGAAGTAAAGATCAATATCTTACAAAAACCAAGAGGAGGAGTTCAACAATGAACAAAACAGAATTAGTAGCAGCAATCGCAGATCAGGCAGAAATGACAAAGAAAGATGCAGAGAAGGCTTTAACAGCATTCACTGAAGTTGTTACAAAGGAGTTAAAGAAGGGCGGAAAGATCCAGCTCGTTGGATTTGGTACATTTGAAGTAGCAGAGAGAGCTGCAAGAGAGGGTAGAAATCCTCAGACAGGCGCTACAATGAAGATTGCTGCATCGAAGGCACCGAAGTTTAAGCCCGGCAAGGCATTAAAGGATGAGGTAAACAAATAATTGCGATTAGATAAGTATTTAAAAGTATCACGCTTGATCAAGCGCCGCACAGTGGCGAATGAGGCATGTGATGCAGGCAGGGTTCTGATAAACGACAGACCTGCTAAAGCGTCCGCAAACGTGAAGGTCGGTGATGTGCTGACGATTCAGTTTGGCAATAAGGACGTGAAAGTAGAGATACTCGATGTACAGGAAACTGTGAAGAAAGATGAAGCCAGAGAGCTTTTTCGGTATATCTAGTCATACAGACACCCCTTTTCTCATATATTAAAATATGGGAAAAGGGGTGTTTGTCTATGGTCATTACCGGATCGGAAAATACCGGCTTTGGCAGTGCCGGAACAAAAAACGGTGTTGTCGGGAAACACATGCTCAGTATCGCGCAGCGGCAGGATTGTAAAATAACTGGCGTTATCGATGTTCATGCATTTGATGAAACCAATATTCTGATGGAAACGGTGGACGGAATGCTTACGATCAAGGGAAACGGGCTGCACGTCAGCCGTCTTAATCTGGAGAAGGGAGAGGCAGATGTGGACGGAAAAGTCGATTCCTTTGTGTATTCTGACAAAAACACGCTCGCAAAAAAAGGAGAAGGACTTTTGACACGTCTGTTTAGCTGATGAGTGATACGATCATTGCGGATTTGGATTTATGGCTTGCCTCGATTGTGGCAGGCGCGTGCATGGCATTTGCGTATGACTTGTTGCGGCTGTTTCGACGACTTGTGCGTCACGGACGGCTCGCGGTTGACGTGGAGGATCTGCTGTACTGGACGATTTGCTTTTTCGTAAGTTTTGCACTCTTATACTATGGAAACAACGGCGTGATCCGGTTTGTGGCTGTGTTCGGCGCAGCACTCGGAATGCTGCTCTACGTTGTGACGGTCGGCAGATTTTTCGTAAAAGCCGGATATTTTCTGATAAATAAAACAATAGGCAGTGCGTTTCGGTTTCTGGGCAGAATATTGCGCAAAATCCATAAAATAATCTGTTTTATATGTCGTAAAATCACAGAAATTTTTAAAAATGTCGGAATAATTCACAAAATTCGGAAAATAAGGCAATATTTGTTGACGCATTGTATTTTTTATAATACAATAAAAAAGAACCGTGGTTTTTTCACGGCTCAAAAGGGGGAAGGGGGGAGTTCTCGTGGCAGGAAATGCGGCACAAGGCGCATCAAAAAGCGTATCAAAAAGAAAAAAGACGCCGGAGTTTAGACGTGCGAGAAACGAGAACCGTCTCGGTATGACTGTGGCTATGCTTGCAATCGTGATCATGGCGCTTGTCGTGGGAGTCAATTCCATTTCCCTGAAGCAGAAAGAGAAAGCGTACGCGGAGCGGGAACGGGAACTTTTGGAACTGATTGCAGTGGAGGAGGCAAGAGCTGAGGAGCTTGTGAATCTGAGCACCTACACGAAGACAAAGAAGTACGCGGAGGAAGTGGCAAAAGAAAAACTCGGGCTTGTATATGAAAATGAAATTATTTTTCAGGAAGTCAATTAAAACAGATAGAAAGAACATTTTATCCACACAACGTTGGATAAAATGTTTTTTAATTCTATCCAAAATTGCGGCAGCTTGCGTTTTTTGTCAATAAAAAAACAGGGCTTTGTTCTTTCATTTGACAAAAAAATATTATGTAACCCTTTATACTTTTCTTATCAAAAAAAGAGGAGTAGGGGTAAGCATTATGAAAACGAATTCGGTAGAAAACAAACCATTGTTTACGGGTTACAGCAAAAGGAAACTTTATTGTCTGGCGCAGACGTATGAGGAGCTTGCAAAGCTTTACCGGGACAGTCAGAGCGTGGATAAAATGTCCGTGGAGGTGGGCAGTTTAGACAGGCGGGATATCCTTTATCGCAGGGAATTAAACGAAACAAAACAAATGTTTGCAAATCATTTGGAGGAGATATCGGAGGCATTTCTCGAGGTGGCGGACACGGTTGTTCAGGTGAGCCTGCCGCTTGAGCGTAAAAAAAAGGCGCTGGTACAGCATTTGAAAAAACAGGGAATACAGGTTAAGGAGATTGTTTTTCTTGAGGGCGGACCGTCGCGCAGGATCAGTATGGAGGCACGCTCTCTTGAGCGCAGAGAGATTTCGGCGGACGAGCTTGCAGGACTGTTATCTGTGTACTTTGACAGACGGCTTATGACATCGATTGACAGCGCCGCAGTACTTGGCAGAGGCTATAACCTGTTTCTGTTTGAGGACGAGCCAAGCTTTACTGTGCTGAGTGCGGCGGCGCGTGCCGTGAAAGAGAACGAAAAAATTTCCGGTGACAATTTTTCGATTGAGGAATATAATCAAAATCAGATGGTAGCGATGATTTCTGACGGAATGGGCAGCGGAGAGCAGGCGTGCCACGACAGCCGTACGGTGATTGAATTTATGGAGAAGTTTATGGACGCGGGTTTTTCAAAAGAAAAGGCGATGATGCTGGTAAACGGCGCGTTCTTTTCGAAAAATCCGGGCGCCAATCTTACGACGCTTGACATTTGCAGCATTAATCTTTTAAATGGAGAGGCGGAGTTTATCAAGGCAGGCGCCGCGGCAAGTTTTGTAAAGCACGGAACGCGCGTAGAGGAGATTTCGTTTGATACGCTTCCGCTGGGGGGGACGGATGAGATTGACTCGATGCAGTTTAGCGTGCCGCTCTACGACACGGATATGCTGATCATGGTTTCAGACGGCGTGGTTGACGCGTTCGGCGAGTTTGGCGCAAGATACTTAAAAGAAGTGATCGCAAAGATCAAGTTTATTAATCCGAAGGAGTTTGCGGACTATCTGATCAAATGTGCGATACGCTGTCAAGGAGGGCATATACGCGACGATATGACAGTGCTGGCTATGTACATCAATCAATCTTTATAAACCTCGAAAAAAGGAGCATGGTTGTACAAATGACAAAAAAGAAAGTTCTCGATTATGTGCAGAAACATCATATGCTTACAGAAGGTGACTCTGTGGTGGTAGGCGTGTCGGGCGGAGCGGATTCCGTCTGCCTTCTTTTCCTGTTGCTGGAAATCCGAAAGGAGATTCCGATCAATCTTCATGTGGTTCATGTCAACCATCAGATTCGCGAGGAGGCGGCAGAGGACGGCGCATATGTGAGAGAATTATGTGAAAGATTTAACATACCGTTTACGCTTGTGGAATGTGACGTGCAGCAGCTTGCAAAGCAAAAGCGCATTTCCACGGAGGAGGCTGGCAGAAATGTGCGCTATGAAGCGTTTTACCGTGTGCTGGAGCAGAATAACGGCAATAAGATTGCAATTGCGCACAACAAAAATGACTGTTGCGAAACAGTTCTTTTTCATCTTTTTCGGGGAAGCGCGCTCAAGGGGCTTTCGGGGATACAGCCTGTGCGCGGAGAGATCATACGTCCGCTAATGTGTCTTGAGCGTCATGAAATTGAGGCATTTTTGGATAAAAACGGAATAAAATATTGTATAGACAGGACAAATTTGGAAGATAATTATACAAGAAATAAAATAAGGCACCATATTCTTGAAACAGCGGTTAGTGAGATCAGTCCCGCCGCAGTCACACATATCGGCGATGCGTGTGAGAGAATAAACGAGGCATATTCATTTATTGGCGATATGACAAGGATCGCCTATAAAGAGTGTGCTTTTGCGTCTGAAAACGGCATTCACATAGAGAAAGAACAGTATGAGGGACTGCACCCGACCCTTCAGGGATACGTCATCATGGAAGTGTTGGAACAGGCGGCGGGCAGCGCAAAAGATTTCGGCTCCGTGCACGTTGCACAGGTAAAGGAATTGTTTGAAAAGCAGTGTGGGCGAAAGATCAATCTGCCGTATCATCTGTGCGCGGAACGCGACTATGCGGGCGTGCTGGTGTATCAGACGGAGGGGGAAGTTCCTGCGCAAAAGTCATATACTGAGTATGTGGTATCCGATGCGGACAAGGAGCGGCTGTTAAAAAATGAGTGTATGGAAATTGGTCTTGAAGCGGACAAAACCCTTGTACTTTCAGTAAAAACTGTGAATTCGGAAGCGATTCAAAAAAATATTCCGCAAAAAAAGTATACGAAATGGCTCGATTATGATAAAATAAAAGATAGTATTGTCGTAAGAACCCGAAAAGCGGGGGATTATCTGACAATTGATACGCAAAGCGGAGCAATTTGCAAAAAAACGCTCAAATCCTACTTTATCGATAATAAAGTGCCGAGTAAAGAGCGCGGTGAACTTTATCTTGTGACCGAAAACAGTCATGTTTTGTGGATTGTCGGAGAGCGCATTGGCAGCTTTTACAAGGTAACGGAAAAGACGAAGCGGGTATTGGAGCTGGAGTTAAAAATACGGGAAAGATAAAGCTGCGCTTGCAGATACGGAAAGGAGAAAGACACTGAAATGGCAGAACACGTAAGAGTCATGTTGACTGAGAAGGAAGTGAATGCGAGAATACAGGCGCTGGGGGAGGAAATCAGCCGCGATTATGCGGGAAAAAGCGTACATCTTGTATGCGTCTTAAAGGGCGGCAGCTTTTTTATGTGTGAGCTTGCCAAACGGATCACCGTGCCTGTTTCGATAGATTTTATGTCTGTGTCAAGCTACGGGAAGGATACAAAATCGAGCGGCGTGGTAAAGATCATCAAAGATTTGGACGAGTCGCTCAAGGACAAGGAGGTTATCGTTGTCGAGGACATCATCGATTCGGGGAGAACACTCTCCTATCTGATGGAACTTTTAAGCCAGCGGGAGCCGAAAAGCCTTTCTTTGTGCACGTTGCTTGACAAACCCTCGCGGCGTGTGGTAGATGTAGAGGTGAATTATACGGGTTTTGACATACCCGATGAATTTGTGGTGGGCTATGGTCTTGACTATAATCAAAAATACAGAAACTTACCTTATATCGGGGTAGTGGAATTTAACTGATACGCCAAAAGGCATCGACTGTTATGGCGCAATTTCCTATAGAATAAAAAGTACGGAACAGTTATCGTAGTAAGGAGAAAAGTTTTGGGAAAAAATTCAAAAAATATTAATCTTATATTTCTAATCGTAATCATATTAATCGGCGTGTTGATATGGATAAGCAGCATTAATGTCAGAGAGGAAGCCTACACGCGCGGAGAGTTCATAAATCAGCTTAAGGCGGGCAATGTCGTCAGCGTGGAGATTGAACCGAACGCAGAGGTGCCCACGGGTATTGTCTATATCACACTGCGCAACGTACCGCAGACGAAAAAACTTTATGTTTCCGATGTGGTGGAAATACAGGAGTTGTTAGCCGAGTATAACATCGACCCGATCATTCATGACGTGCAGAAAGAAAACATATTCCTAACAGAGATTGTGCCGATTTTATTGCTGGTTGTGGCCATGGTATTTTTCTTCAGTATAATGACTTCGCAAAATTCGGGCGGCAACGGCGGCAAGATGATGAATTTTGGAAAGAGCCATGCAAGGCTTTCCACAGGCGGCGACGTGACATTAAAGGACGTTGCGGGGCTCAAAGAGGAGAAGGAGGAACTGGAGGAAATAGTCGATTTCTTAAAGGATCCTGGAAAATATACGAGGGTAGGCGCAAGGATTCCGAAAGGTGTTCTGCTTGAGGGTGCGCCCGGTACTGGTAAAACGCTGCTTGCAAAGGCGGTTGCCGGAGAAGCACAGGTGCCGTTTTTCTCGATTTCGGGTTCTGATTTTGTGGAAATGTTTGTCGGTGTCGGTGCATCGCGTGTGCGGGATTTGTTCGGAGAAGCGAAAAGGAACGCACCGTGTATCGTCTTTATCGATGAGATTGACGCTGTTGCAAGACGCCGTGGTACTGGTATGGGCGGCGGTCACGACGAGCGTGAGCAGACCTTGAACCAGATGCTCGTGGAGATGGACGGATTTGGTACAAACGAGGGTATTATCGTTATGGCGGCGACAAACCGTGTCGATATCTTGGATCCGGCGATTTTAAGACCCGGACGGTTTGACCGGAAAATCAGTGTTTCCCGTCCCGATGTGGGCGGTAGAGAAGAGATTCTTCATGTACATTCCAAAAACAAACCGCTTGCGGAGGACGTGAACTTAAAACAGGTGGCGCAGACGACCGCAGGCTTTACAGGCGCGGATCTCGAGAATCTGTTGAATGAGTCGGCAATACAGGCGGCAAAGAGCAGCCGCGCTTACATTGTTCAGGAGGACATCAACAAGTCTTTTATCAAGGTGGGAATCGGTGCGGAGAAAAAGAGCCGCATCATTTCGGAAAAGGAGAAAAAGATTACAGCGTACCACGAGGCGGGGCATGCGATCTTATTCCATGTGCTTCCCGATGTGGGACCGGTGCACACCGTTTCGATTATTCCTACGGGAATCGGCGCGGCAGGTTATACCATGCCGTTACCGGAACGTGACGAGATGTTCAATACAAAAGGACAGATGTTGCAGGATATCATGGTATCTTTGGGCGGACGTATCGCGGAGGAGATTATTTTTGACGATGTGACGACTGGTGCGTCGAGCGATATCAAGAAAGCGACAAAGAAAGCTCGGGCGATGGTGACGCGCTATGGTTTTTCCGATAATATTGGCGTGATCAACTATGACGAGGAGGACAATGAGGTCTTTATCGGACGCGACCTTGCGCACACGAGAAGTCATTCCGAGGCAGTCGCGAGCGAGATCGATATCGAGGTCAAGGCGATCATCAACGATTGCTACAAAAAGGCGAAGGAGCTTATTCTTGAACATGAAAAAATTCTGCATTCCTGTGCGGAACTTCTGCTTGAGAAAGAGAAGATTGGACGGGAGGAATTTGAGGCGCTTTTTACGAAGGCGGAGAAGGAGGATAATCTCTTCGGACTGTAAAAGGAAAACTGTACAAAAAAGATTTCCTTTTATTGTAAATTTTGTGTAATATAGGAATGGATTTTATGGGAGGTTATGGTATAATGTATATTGTAACCCCCCAATATTTTTTTATATGTAGCAAATCTTTTTTTGCTATACCCCGTAAAGAAATACCTTCTCTAAAAGCGACAGCATATTGCATGGCTGTCGCTTTTTTCGGGGTATGCAGTGTGAAAAATAAATTTTTTACAAACAAATTTATTTGTTTTGCAAATATTGTGCTATGCACAAATTTGTAGATTGAGAAAGGAGTATCGTATTACAATATGGAAGCAATGCGTTTTGACGAGTTAAATTTAAGTCCTCAAATTCTTCGCAGCGTAAAGGAGATGGGCTTTGAGGAGGCATCCCCGATTCAGTGTAAGGCAATCCCCGTGGCAATGGAGGGATTAGACATTATCGGACAGGCACAGACCGGTACGGGAAAGACTGCCGCGTTTGGAATTCCCGTGCTTGAAAAGGTGAATAAGGAAATCAAACATCCGCAAACACTTGTTCTGTGTCCTACACGCGAACTTGCCGTTCAGGCGGCAGAGGAAGTCAGAAAGCTTGCAAAGTATATGCACGGCGTGAAGGTGCTCCCCATTTATGGCGGACAGGATATCAACAAGCAGATTCGGGCGTTGAAGGGCACGCAGATTATTATCGGCACGCCGGGACGTGTGATGGATCATCTGCGCAGAAGGACGATACGCTGTGAGCATGTGGATACGATTGTGCTTGACGAGGCGGACGAGATGCTCAACATGGGTTTTCGGGAGGATATCGAAACCGTGCTGGAGTACATACCGAATAAGGAGCGACAGACGATTCTTTTCTCGGCGACGATGCCGCGAGAAATCCTTGAAATCACGAAGAATTATCAAAAGCCCGATGCAAAGATGATCAAGGTGGTGAAGAAGGAACTCACCGTGCCTCAGATTGAGCAGTATTATCTCGATGTAAAGCGCAAGGATAAGATTGATGTGCTTTCGCGTCTTTTGGATTACTATGAGCCAAAGCTTTCCCTTGTGTTCTGCAACACAAAGCGTCAGGTTGACGAGTTGACGGAGGTGCTCAAAGGCAGAGGCTATTTTGTGGAGGGACTGCATGGCGATATGAGTCAGGCGCAGCGCGACCGCGTGATGAAGAGTTTCCGAAACGGGAAAACGGATATTCTGATCGCGACGGACGTTGCGGCAAGAGGAATCGATGTCGATGATGTTGAGGCTGTGTTTAATTACGATATTCCGCAGGACGACGAATATTATGTGCACCGTATCGGGCGAACCGGAAGAGCAGGACGGACCGGACGTTCCTTTACGTTTGTAAGAGGAAAAGAAGTCTACAAGTTAAAGGACATTATGCGTTATTGCAAAACGAAAATCTATGCGATGCCAGTGCCGTCGTTAAATGACGTGAACCAGATTAAGATTGAGAAAATCATGGAACGCATTGATACAATCATTGAGGAAGAGGATCTTAACGCGACGATAAACATCATAGAGCGTCACATCAATGAGTCAGATTTTACCGCAATGGACATTGCCGCGGCGTTTCTCAAAATGTACATGGGCGAACAGCAGCAAAACAGCGAATCGTCCGGTGGTTATAATTTTGACAACACGGGAGCCGAAGAGGAAGGCATGGCGCGTCTGTTTATCAACATCGGAAAGGCGCAGAAGGTCAAGGCAAAGGATATCCTCGGCGCGATTGCGGGTGAAACGCATATTTCCGGCAATCTGGTAGGCGCGATCGATCTGTTTGACAAGTATACGTTCGTGGAGGTTCCAAAGGAACATGCGCCCGAGGTATTAAAAGCGATGAAAAATGTGAAGATCAAAGGCAAGACGATCAATATCGAGCCGGCAAATGGGAAATAGTCACATAACAGAAGGAGTATATAGAGCTAAGTAGTATATGCTTTCGCAGCACAGATCATATTTTCAAGGATACTTGAAGCGAGATTGACGGGTCTTTCGATATTATGTATGAGGCTGATATTTCGTATAGGGATGTTTTCGGCGAGGTTTATCTGAAAAACCTCGCCTTTTTGAA
>JAIEDW010000094.1 GCA_029067805.1 Lachnospiraceae bacterium | reverse complement strand
GATGCCCGACGAGCTTTTCATTGAAATTGCACGAAAAAACAATGTGCCGATTTTAAAGACCGGAAAACCGACTTCGGCATTTATGGCTGAGATCATCCGTTGGCTGAACGTGGAACTCGCGCCATGTATTTCCGTGCACGGTGTACTTGTCGATGTTTACGGTGAGGGTGTTCTGATTACGGGAGAAAGCGGTATCGGTAAGAGTGAGGCAGCACTGGAGCTGATCAAGCGCGGTCACAGACTGGTATCGGATGACGTGGTGGAAATCAGAAAGGTGAGCGATGACACGCTGGTAGGAAGCGCACCTGACATTACAAGGCATTTTATAGAACTTCGCGGAATAGGCATAATAGATGTAAAGACACTTTACGGTGTGCAGAGTGTTATGGATACAACGAATATCAATCTTGTCATACGTCTTGAAGATTGGGATAAAGAGAAAAATTATGACCGACTGGGACTTGAGGAGAGCTATACGGAATATCTTGGAAATAAGGTAGTCTGTCATAATATCCCCATAAGACCGGGCAGAAACCTTGCGATTATCTGCGAGTCGGCAGCAGTCAACCACCGTCAAAAGAAAATGGGTTACAATGCGGCACAGGAGCTTTACCATCGTGTGCAGAATTCGTTATCTAAACCCAGAGAGGATGAAGCGTAATGAAGAAATATTGTTTTGGAGTAGACGTAGGTGGAACAACGGTAAAACTTGGACTTTTTACTCCTGAGGGAGAAGTCGTTGAAAAGTGGGAAATTCCGACAAGAACAGAGAACGGCGGAAGCGCTATTCTTCCGGATGTTGCAGCGTCCGTTATAGAAAAAATGAAAGAGCGCGAAATCGCGAAAGAGGCGGTAATCGGTGTGGGTGTCGGTGTGCCGGGACCCGTTGATGACAACGGTATCGTGTATAAGGCGGTGAATCTCGGCTGGGGTGTGATGAACATCAGCGGAGAGCTTGAGAAGCGTTTAGGCGTAACCGTAAAAGCCGGAAATGATGCAACTGTGGCTGCGCTTGGCGAAATGTGGTGCGGCGGCGGCAAAGGCTGTAAGGATGTTGTCCTTGCAACACTCGGCACCGGTGTGGGCGGCGGTATTATTGTAAACGGAAAAGTCGTCACAGGTTCAAAGGGCGCCGGCGGAGAAATCGGACATATGCATATTGTCGATGATGAAGAGGAATCGTGCAATTGCGGAAACCACGGCTGTTTGGAACAGTATGCTTCTGCGACCGGAATCGTGCGGCTTGCCAAAAGACGGCTTGCGGCGTCAAATGATGCAAGTGTGTTAAGAACTTCACAGGAAAAGAACGAGCTGAGTGCAAAAGCCGTGTTTGATGCGGTAAAGGACGGCGATAAAGTGGCGTGTGAGATTGCGGAGGAGTTTGGCAGGTATCTCGGAAAAGGATTGGCAATGATTGCAGCAGTCGTAAATCCCGAGGTGTTTGTACTTGGCGGCGGTGTGTCAAAGGCGGGAGAAATCCTCTGCGACTATGTGTCAAAATATTATGATAAATATGCCTTTCACGGCTGCAAAAATGCCGGATTTAAGCTTGCAACGCTCGGAAACGATGCGGGCATTTACGGGGCGGCAAAGCTTGTACTGGGTTAGGCTTGGAAAGAAAAGACGAAAATAAATATAGGAGCCGTATCATATTGAAAAAAGAGTTGATTGATCAATTATCTTCAGTAATTGTAAACGGACACGTTCGCATGAACGAACCCATGTCAGCGCACACTACCTTTAAGACAGGCGGTGTGGCTGATGTATTTGTTGAACCCTCGGGGATTGAGGAATTAAAGAAAACGCTGAAACTGTTACAGGGAGAACCATTTTATCTCATAGGAAACGGGAGCAACCTTCTTGTGAGCGACGACGGACTTAGAGGCGTGGTGCTTCACCTTGCGACAGGTTTTGGCGATATTACAGTCAAGGAAAACATGCTAATCTGCGGTGCTGCGGCGACGCTTTCGCAGATTGCAAGGACAGCGCTTGACAATGCTTTGTGCGGGTTTGAGTTTGCTGCTGGCATTCCGGGAAGCTTGGGTGGTGCAATCGTAATGAATGCGGGTGCGTATGACGGAGAGATGAAACAGGTGGTAAAACGTGTGACGCTGATGAATTACGCGGGGGAGATTGTGGAAAAAGACGCAGAAGAGATGCAATTTTCCTACCGCCACAGCATTTTGAAGGAGCAGCAGTGGATTGTGCTTGAGGCTGTCATAGCACTTGAGGTGGGGGATAAGCAGAAAATAAAAGAAAAGATGGACGAATTGGCGCAAAAAAGGCGTGAAAAACAGCCGTTGGAATATCCAAGTGCGGGTTCCACCTTCAAGCGTCCCGAAGGATATTTTGCGGCAAAGCTGATAGAGGACGCGGGGCTAAAGGGCTTTCGGATTGGCGGTGCGCAGGTATCTCCCAAACATGCGGGTTTTGTGATCAACGAGCATAACGCCACATCTGCGGATATTTATGCGCTGATCAGGGAGATTCAAAAAAGAGTAGAGGAAAATGCAGGCGTTGCGATAGAAACGGAAGTCATTTGTCTGGGAAACTTTTGACGGAGTGTGAGAAAGGTAGGTCTGAATTCAAATGAGGTTTGTGATCGTTACAGGAATGAGCGGTGGCGGAAAATCAACAGCGATGAAAATGCTTGAAGATGCAGGATTTTATTGTGCGGACAATATGCCCGTGCCTTTGATTGAAAAATTTATGGAACTGCTTGCAATGCCCGACAACGGCATTCAAAAAGTAGCGCTCGGACTGGATGTACGTGCGGATCAGTCTTTTGAGGACGTGAATCAGCTTATCATACGACTTCGTCTGAACTATACCTTTGAGATTTTATTTTTGGAAGCATCGGACAATGTGCTGTTAAAACGATATAAGGAAACAAGAAGGCTTCATCCGCTCTCGGTTGACGGCGATCTGATGAGCGGTATAAGGCGCGAGCGTGAGCTGCTCGAAAGTATCAGAATGGTGGCGGATTATGTAATTGACACGACAAACCTTCTCACACGGGAGCTAAAGGCGGAACTTGACAAGATTTTTGTGAGCAATCAGGCGTACAACAGCCTTATGGTGAATGTCATGTCCTTTGGCTTTAAGCATGGGATACCGCAGGACGCGGATCTTGTTTTTGATGTGCGATTTCTGCCAAACCCGTTCTATGTCGATGAGCTCAAACATCTTACGGGGCTTGACGATGAGGTACAGGAATACGTTATGAGCTATCCGGAGGCGCACACATTTATCGACAAGCTGACGGATATGATTCGGTTTCTCATTCCCAATTATATTAAAGAAGGGAAGTATCAGCTTGTGATCGCGATTGGCTGTACAGGCGGACAGCACAGAAGCGTGACGCTTGCGGGAGAGCTTTACAAACGGCTCAAAGACAAAGGCGACTACGGGCTTACGTTGCGCCACAGAGACACGCTTGGCTGAGAAAGGAGCGCTATGTCATTTTCGGGAGAGATAAAAGCGGAGCTGCAAAAAAAGGCAGCCACAGGAAACGCCGCGAGAGAATTTCTGCGGAAATCGTTTTTGGAAATCGGCTCGATGAGCAATCCGCAAAAGGGATATCACTTGGAGTTTGTCTGTGAGAATGACAGTCAGGCAAAAACAATTGCGGATACGATGAAGCAATTTGACATAGAGGCAAAGACGGTACTTCGAAAACGTTATACGATTGTATACCTAAAGGAGAGCGAGGACATTGTCAATCTCCTGAATGTCATGGGGGCGCACAACTGCCTTATGGAGCTGGAAAATCTGCGTATCTTAAAGGATATGCGCAATTCTATCAACAGAAGAGTAAACTGCGAAACGGCAAACATTTCAAAGACTGTCAGCGCGGCAAACAAGCAAATAGAAGACATTCAGTATATTAAGGAACATTACGGCTTTGATGATTTGAATGAAAATCTGCGCGAGATCGCAGAGATGCGGCTTGCGTATCCCGACGCGACTTTAAAGGAACTTGGAGAGTACCTTGTTCCTCCTGTGGGGAAATCAGGCGTAAACCACAGACTCAGGAAGCTAAGTGAGCTGGCGGACAGCATCAAAGGGAGGCAGAAATGAAATGAGTAAAAAAGCATTATTTATATTCAATCCTCACTCGGGAAAGGGACTGATCAAGAATCATCTTTTGGAAATCACGGATATCCTTGTGAAGGCGGATTACGAGGTGACGGTTTATCCGACGCAGAGCAGAGGAGATGCGGAGCGAAAAATGCGGGAGCGCGAGAAAGACTATGCGCTTGTGGTGTGCAGCGGCGGTGACGGAACGCTCGATGAAATCGTGACGGGTATGATACAGTCGGGCTTTAAGACCCCTATTGGATATATTCCGTCAGGAAGCACAAATGATTTTGCGAAAACGCTCAAAATTCCTTCGACTATGAAAAAGGCGGCTGAACTTATCGCGCGGGGAAAGGTATTTTCGTGCGATGTAGGACGCTTTAACAGGGATGTGTTTGTCTATGTCGCGGCATTCGGACTGTTTACGGAGGTTTCCTATGAAACGCCACAGGAGATGAAAAATATGCTCGGGCATGTGGCGTATTTCCTGGAGGGCGTCAGACAGCTTACCAATATAAAGTCCTATCTGATAAAAGTGACATACGTGTCGGAAACCGGCGAGGAAGAAGTGATTGAGGATGACTTTATCTTTGGAATGGTAACGAACTCACACTCAGTAGGCGGTTTTAAGAGTATCGCAGGAAATGTATTTAAGGGCAAGGTTGACTTAAATGATGGGTTGTTTGAGGTGACGTTGATCAAAGTGCCCAAAAATCCTGTAGAACTCAATTCCATACTGGCGTCGCTGGCGATAGCGGATATTGATACACAGTATATGTATAATTTTAAGTCAGGAAAACTGACCTTTGAATCCGAGGAAGAGGTGGCGTGGACGCTTGACGGAGAGTATGGCGGAAAACATACAAAAGTTGAGCTTTTAAATGACAAAGGAGCAATGGATATTTTGGTGAAATAAAAAAAGTGTCGCTGTTAAGCGACGCTTTTTTTATTCTAGATTTAACCGTTTTGTCATCATATGCAGATTGATCAGATGCATGATCACGGAAACGGCTACAGACCAAAGCAGTGTGATGATCATTGTAGGAGAGATGACTTCAAACATCGGCATTGTTTCGGAGAGTGCCTCCGCCCGCAGCATTCTCGAGTAGGTCGGCATCATCGCCAAGTATGAGATAAACTGCTGCACACCGATAACGACGAAGTAAGCGATAATCGCGCCGAGAATACGGTGTTTTGCATAAAGCTGTCCGAGCGAAATGCAGCCAAGTACGGTCATAATGCCCGAAATGCTTGAAATAATCAAAAATACCAGATAAAAAGCCACAAACCCGCCAAGCGATATTCCGTATTCCTCTCTAAAGCTTTCCGATAGTTCCGAAAACCCTTCGGTAAAAATGCGATGCCAATAGTGCGCGTCCCAGTATTCCGAAACGTTGCCAATATGGTAAACGCCTACGCCAATGATAATCAGGATTGTGACAACAACACAAGTAAGCATCATAAGATGACAAATAACAGAAACGATCGTCTTTGCCGCAAGGAGCGTTTTTGACTCAACAGGCAGCGTATGTGTCAGATATCCCTGATCCGTATAAGTCGTTTTGTAGAACCGAATGGCGACTACCAGCATTGTTCCCAAGGTACAGCCGATAACGCCGAAATAGTAAAGCATAATGGAAAGCATCAGCGACAGGAACGAGAAGCCCGATGCAACATTGTCAAGCTTGGGGTCGATCGTAAGGATAATAAGGCAGGTAAGAAGCGTTGCGGCGCCGAGAATTCCCATCATAATAAAAATCGGAAAACGCAGCCCTCTCCATTCGTATTTCATCAATTTCCCTAACATGCGTACACCTCCCTGAAATAAGCATCTACCGACTTATTATGCTGACTTCTGATAGCGTCTACCGAGGTGTGGAGCATCAGCGAGCCGTTTTTCATAAAAATGACATCGTCAAGCACGCTCTCAATATCGGAAATCAGGTGCGTTGATAAGATAATTGTCGAGTTCGGATTGTAGTTTGTGATGATCGTGCGCAGAATGTAATCTCTTGCCGCAGGGTCTACACCGGCAATCGGTTCGTCTAAAATGTAAAGCTGGGCATCGCGGCTCATGACAAGAATAAGCTGCACTTTCTCTTTTGTACCTTTTGAAAGTGTTTTTAATCTTGCCTCAGGACTGATGCCAAGAGATTCCAGCATCGAATATGCTTTCTCTTTGGAAAAGTTCTCGTAAAAGTCCGCAAAATAGTCGATCATCTGTGCTACCTTCATGCCGTTGTCAAGATAGGTGCGTTCCGGTAGATAAGAAATAACGCGCTTGCTTTCCGCACCCGGAAACATGCCGTTAATATACACACTTCCGCTTGTCGGTGCAAGAAGTCCGTTGATCATCTTGATCAGTGTTGTTTTTCCGCAGCCGTTGGGTCCCAGCAGTCCAATGATCCGTCCGCGCGGAATCGTGAGATTCATATGGAAAACAGACATATAGCTTCCCATATTGGGATACCGCTTGCACAAATCGTTAATCTGCAAAAGCGGCGCCGCGTTCATGTATTGTTCGTTCATAAATATTCCCCCTTCTGAATTAAAAATTAAACATTTGTATTGTTCGTGTGGTTATTGACGAGTGAAGTGATTTCGTTGTCGGAATACCCAAGCTGCCTCATATTGGCGAAAAAGCTGTTCATCTGTGTGACTGCCATTTTATGCTTTGCCGTTTCGATCATCTGCGTGTCCTGTGTTACCACGCGTCCCATATTCCGCTGTGTCATGACAAGTCCGCTGCGCTCCAGTTCCACAAAAGCGCGCTGCATGGTGTTTGGATTGACACTTGCCTCTGCCGCCAGATCACGGACGCTTGGAAGCCATTCTCCCGGTTTGTATATTCCGCATACAATCCGTACCTGAAGCGTTTCCAGTATCTGCGCATAGATGGGACGGTCAGAATTTAATTCCCATGCCATAAATTCCTCTCCTTCCTAACATGTATTATTTATTTAATACACTAATACAATAATACATGTACATCGGCTTGTCAACATGTTTTTCAAAAAAATATTTATAAAAATTTTTAATAAAAAAATAGTTTGCAAAACAAATTTTTCGTGGATTTTACCACGTTATCAGAGCAAAGTGACAGCGACTGTTTACATAAACTGTAAGGGCGACAAAAGGCAATAAATATTGACAAATGCGAAGTTTTTTGCCAATATAAATAAGACAGGTTAATTATTAAATTATAAAAATGAAATAAAATTTAAGGAGTTACAAATATGGTAAAGTACATTGCAAAGCGAGTCGGACTTGCAATCGTCACGATCTGGGCAGTTGCGACGATTACATTTTTCCTGATGAACATGGTTCCTGGTGGACCATTCCTTTCCGAAAAGGCGATCAGCCCGCAGGCGACAGCGGCTCTGCAGGCGAAATACGGTCTGGACAAGCCTTTATTCCAACAATATCTTACATATATGGGTGATGCCTTACACGGAGATTTTGGCGACAGTCTGAAACAAAGGGGACGTACCGTTATGGATATCATTTTGATGAAATTCCCGGTGTCCGCCAGAGTGGGAGGTATTTCTGTCCTCGTTTCCCTGTTGATCGGCATCCCGCTTGGCTGTATCGCGGCGCTGAAAAGGGGCAAATTTTTGGATAGCCTGATCAGTGTGGTTGCCACCTGTGGAATTGCAGTTCCGAGTTTTGTTATCTGTACCGTGTTGTTGTACATTTTTGGTGTAAAACTAAAGATCCTTCCGACAATCGGTCTTACTTCATGGAAAAATTACATTATGCCGGTTATGGCGCTGTCTTTTTATCCGACAGCATATATCATGCGGTTGATGCGTTCTTCTATGCTGGACGTTTTGGGACAGGATTATATGCGTACCGCAAAGGCAAAGGGTGTTTCCGGCTTTATGATGTTATTCAAGCATGCGCTTAGAAATGCAGTGCTGCCTGTTGTTACTTATGTAGGACCACTGCTTGCATACACCGTGACAGGAAGCTTTGTCGTAGAAAAAAT
>JAIEDW010000093.1 GCA_029067805.1 Lachnospiraceae bacterium | reverse complement strand
GAGTTTACGCTTTCCAGAAAGGATCCGGCTTATGTAGGACGCGCGAAAGAAATTCAGGCAGCAGAGAAGGCGAGAGAGGAGCAGTCATGTCCTGTACAGACACTTCCGGAGCTTGAGGAAGCATGGGCAATGATGAAGACGATTACACCGGATGCAGACCGCTATAATACAGGTATCGGAAGCACAATCTTTGCGGTAAAGCCGGGTGACGGTTCTGCAAGAGAGCAGGCTGCAAGCTGCCAGAAAGTGCTTGGCGGTTGGGCGAATATTGCAAATGAGTATGCGACAAAGAGATACCGCTCAAATCTGATCAACTGGGGTATGCTGCCGTTCTTGATCAAAGAGGGCGATCTGCCGTTTAAGAACCTTGACTATATTTACATTCCCGGAATTCGAAAGGCTGTCGAGGAGAAAACAGATGTGATTAAAGCATATGTTGTGGGAAAGGACAAAAAAGTTGAGTTCGAGATGACACTTGGCGAACTTACGGACGAGGAACGGCAGATTATTTTAAAAGGTTGTCTGATTAATTATAATAGGATTTAAGGAAATATATAAAAACAGGTTCGGCTTTCAATAAAAAGCCGAACCTGTTTTTTATTATATTTTATTATTTATCATTATCTTCCAGCATATTCTCAAATACATCCTCCGGGACCGGCTTGCAGTAGCGGTAACCCTGTGCCACATAAGCTCCAATCTCCATCATGAGTTCCGTATCGTCCTCTGTTTCCACGCCTTCGCAGACGACTTGGGCGTTCAGATCTTTGGCAAGATTTACGATATTTTTCATAATCTGCACCTGTCTGGTACGGTTTTCGTTATTGAGAAGGAACGAACGATCAAGCTTGATAACGGAAGCCGGTATCTGTTCAAATACTCCCAGAGAAGAATACCCCGACCCGAAATCGTCTATGGAGAGATGCACACCCTTTTCTCGCAGAATGTCGACAATCTCTTTGACTTTCTGTTGCTGTACATCCTCAACCACAAGCGTTTCCGTAATCTCCACTTCGATCAGCTCTTTTGGAATCTGGTATTTGTCAATAACGGACTCGAATCTTTCCGGAAAACCATCCTCCGTAAAATGCATTCTGGAAAAATTGCAGGACACAGGAACGACATTTTTGCCCGCATCAATCCGTCGGCGCAGCATTTTACATACGCTTTCCATAACAAAGAAATCAATATCCTTAATCCTGCCGGTGCGCTCATAATAGGGTACAAAGAACCATGGCGTGCGGATGGCTCCATCCGCTGTGGGATCCTTAAAGCGTACCAACGCCTCTGCCCCGACGATCTTTTCGTTGCGAATATCCACCTTTGCCTGATAATAAGCAACAAAGTCCTTGTTGATATCCACAGATTCCAAAAGCTTCTCTCGCTCATGTGTTTCTTTCAACTGTGCCCGCAGTTTATCATCATAAATCTGTACAACGTTGCTGTAGCTGTTTTTTAAAGAATCTACCAGCTGTATAGCTTCGGACAAAGCACGTTGCAGATCGTCTTTTCCGTTCTCCAGGCAACCCACACCAATAGCCAGAGACATATGTGTATCTACGTTCTCGTAGATTCGGGAAGATATTTTGTCCGCAATGTCCATCAAGCGGCTTCGCAAAGCTTCCACATCCTCATATTTTATAAACAGTACAAAATGACTGCCATAACTTCTGGCATAGAGTTCTTTTTGGGGATCCACTTCTTCGGAGAGCGTTTTGATGACTATTTCCAGTATACGCTGCCCCGCATTCCAACCATACAACGCGTTGTAGCTCTTAAATTGACCGCTATCTGTGTAGGCAACAGCATAATTACTGTTTTTATCTGCTGCCAGTTTCTGTGCCGCCCGATATCTTAAATAATGAAGATTCCAAATATTAAATTCCGTATCCTTGTACATCAACTTCTGAACCCGAATACTGTTTCGCAACAGAAGGAACAGAACCAGGATAATTGCCACTGCACAGCACGACAGAATAAGAATGATTGGAATGCTATGATCGCTGATAAAGTTAGCCATGCTCATCTTGGAATAGAAATTGTCCTGGAGCATATAGTCATTGACCATCTTGTCGCTGACTTCAAGCAGTTCCTTATTCAAAATGCCGAGAAGAAGCGGATTTTCGTTATCTGCCACAAGCATATAGATGCTGTGGACATCGCTCAATACGCTGTGGATTTCCATCCCATTAAGACGAAGCTGGGATCCCAGCAGATATTCCGCCAAGTACCCGTCACATATGGCAGCGTCCGCGTCGCCGTCCTTCACAGCATTCAAGCTCTCAAGCTGTGTGGAATAGAGCAAAAGACGAGTGTTTTCATCAGTGAAATTCTGCACGGCTCCCCCCGAAACGCTGCTCTCCTCTACTGCCAGGACATTTATGGAATCTGATTTGTCATTCCTTCTCATAATAATGACCTGAGGTATCTGGGCATAAACTTTTGTGGATGTTAGACCGTCCGACTGCATACGCTGAGCCGATTCACCACAGTAGCTCAAGATATCGATATTGCCGCTTTTTAAGGCCCTCTTAGCGTCTTCCATGCTTTCCAGCCGCACATAGTTAAAGAGGATTCCCGTGCTCACAGACACTTCTTCCAACACCTGTCTGGTAAGTCCCATATAGGTTCCTTCATTTTCATAGGAGAACGGATAATAACCGTCTAAGTATCCTACGGTCAATGTCCCTTTTTCTGCAATATACTGCTTCTCGCTATTGGTCAGAAGAATTGTCTGATCCAGCCTGCTGTCATAATACTTTACCATCAGCTCATTTTCCAGTCCCGGCCGGTTCATCTTCACATCTGCGATTCCCTGATTGAGCTCCCTCACCAGATCATTATTGCCTTGATAGGTTATGTAATAAAAAGGCATGGGTGCAAATCTGCCGACCACACGCTGCCCTTCTCTGACCTCTGTCAGAGAATGTACAAGGGCATCAATTTCCCCCGCATTCAATGCTGCATGTAGAGCTGCCGTATTTTCATATTCCTTTACTTTGGGACTCGGAATACCATGATCTGTCATGTATTCGTAAAATTCATCCTTTCGGATGTAGCTTCCCACAACGCCAAATGTGGCATCGCGCATTGCGTCAAAGTCTTCATAGGCAAATCCGCTATCGCCATTTACCGCGATCACGCCAAAGGTATATCCGCTGGCTAGGTTCGCATATTGGTACAATCTCGCCCGCTTTGTAGAATACTGTGCAGACCCCACTAAGTCAATTTCTTTTTTGGAAAGCATAGCTAGAGCGTCATCCCAGCTTTCGCACTCTACATACTCAATGTCCCAGTTGACATAGTCGTTCAGAGCATCCAAGTACTCCACATCCATACCTGTGCGGCTGCCGTCCGCCTTCGTTTCATTGTAACCTTCCATAGGGAAAAAGCCGACCCGGACCGTACGCTTTTCGACGCCTTGTACGACTCCAACGTTCCCCACGGACGCCAGAAGAGCCACCACGAGCATAAATATAAGAAGCCTAGTTGCTCTTTTGGCTGCGTCTTTTCGTATCTTCTTCATAATACTTTTACCCTTTCTTAATATTCTATCTTAATTATAAGTGAACAGGCTTACAAGATGCAAGTGTTTTGCGTTGTCTTGTTGGATAAACTTATAAATCTTTTTTTTGCTTCATATGTCATAAAACCCGGACAAGTTTCATAAGATAAGATGAAATAAAATTTTAACAAATTTGCACAAAAGACTACCATTTTTTTCAGATTTATAGTATAATTTCGATAAATAAATTTTCAATAAAAAATAATGCGTAAGGAGGATGCAGAACATATGGCAAAAGAAATGATTGCAATGCTGCTCGCCGGAGGGCAGGGCTCTCGTCTGTACACACTGACACAGAAGTTAGCCAAACCTGCGGTTCCCTTTGGTGGGAAATACAGAATTATTGATTTCCCGCTGTCAAACTGTGTAAATTCGGGTATTGACACAGTCGGTATTCTGACACAGTATCAGCCGTTAGTGCTCAATGAGTATATCGGAAACGGACAACCTTGGGATTTGGACAGACTGCACGGAGGTGTGCATGTACTTCCGCCGTATCAGCAGGCAAGCGGCTCTGACTGGTACAAAGGTACGGCAAATGCTATTTATCAGAACATCAACTTTATTGAGAGATATGATCCCAAATATGTTATCATTCTCTCAGGCGACCAGATTTGCAAGCAGGATTACAGCGATTTCCTAAGATTCCATAAGGAGAAAGGCGCGGAATTCAGCGTTGCGGTTATGGAAGTTCCTTGGGAAGAGGCAAGCCGTTTTGGTCTGATGGTATCGGACGAGAATGACAAGATTACAGAGTTCCAGGAGAAGCCGAAAGAGCCGAAGTCGAACCTTGCTTCTATGGGTATTTATATCTTTAACTGGGATATTTTAAAGAAATATCTGATTGAGGATGAGAAAGATCCGGAGTCTGAGAATGACTTTGGTAACAATATTATTCCTAATCTTTTAAGAGATAACAGACAGATGTATGCGTATCGGTTTGACGGATACTGGAAGGACGTTGGAACAATCTCTTCTCTGTGGGAAGCGAACATGGAAGTGCTTGATCCCGAAAACAGCGGTATCAATCTCTTTGACGAGGACTGGCATATTTACAGCAGAAACAGCGGTATGACAGGCCACAGAGTAGGCGAAAGCGCGGAACTTGACAATTGTATGATTACTGACGGCTGCAGCATTGAAGGAAAGGTAAAGCATTCTATCCTTTTTGCAGGCGTTAAGGTAGAGAAGGGCGCTGAGGTTGAAGATGCAGTCATCATGGGCGGCAGCGTAATCAAGGAAGGCGCAAAGGTAAAACATTGTATTATAGCGGAAAACGTAGTGATAGAAAAAGATGCGGTAGTAGGCGTGATGCCCGAGGGTGACGAGAAGGGCGTTGCGACAGTTGGTTCCGGTGTGATAGTCGGCGAGGGTGCCGTTGTCGGACCAAAGGCTATGGTATCAGAGGATGTTAAGGGAGGTGACAAGGTATGGTAAATTCAAATGCAGATTCAGCAATGGGTATTTTATTCCCGAACAGCTACGATTCGTTAGTACCGGAACTTGTTTCAGAACGTCTGATGGCATCCATACCATTTGCAAGTCGTTACAGACTGGTTGACTTTATGCTTTCAAGCATGGTAAATTGCGGTATTGACAATATTTCAGTGATTGTAAAGAGAAATTATCATTCCCTGATGGATCATCTCGGCGCAGGCCGTGAGTGGGATTTGACGCGTAAAAACGGAGGTCTGAACATTGTTCCTCCTTTTGCGCAGAAGACGATCAATATCTACAATGGCAGGGTTGAGGCGATCGCAAGTATTTTGGACTACTTAAATCGTCAGAAGGAAAAGTATGTGATCATGGCGGATACCAACATTGTCGTAAACTTTGACTTCAGCGCATTTTTGCAGAAACATATTGACAGCGGTGCGGATATCACGATTGCCTACACGAAAGAGGAAATACCAAAGGCGTTCATTGACATTGATATGACAAAGAAGGATCTGTATTATACGCTTGACATTGATGGCGATGACAGGGTAAAACAGATTGTTGTAAATAACAAGGATAAAGGCGAGCAGAATATGTCCATGAATATTTATGTCATGGAGAGAAAGCTTTTGATCGAACAGATCAGAGAGGCATATGTAAACGGTCAGACTTACTTTGAGCGTGATATTGTTTCTCCGCAGCTTGACAAGCTGAATGTAAGAGCTTATCAGCATACAGGATATTATGCACGGATCCTTGATATAAAGAGTTATTTTGCAGAGAATATGAGATTGCTCAAGGAAGAGAACGTCAATGCACTGTTCTCACCGAGCACAATTTACACAAAGATCCGTGATGACAACCCGACAAGATATGCGACAGGTTCTCATGCGAAAAATGTGATGGTTGCCGACGGCTGCGTCATCGAGGGAGAGGTTGAGAACAGCATTCTCTTTAGAGGCGTAAAGGTTGGCAAGGGTGCAAAGGTAAGAAACTGTGTGCTCATGCAGGACACCGTGATTGAAGCAGGCGCAAGCGTTGAATATACGATTACGGACAAGAACGTTACGGTTTCGTCTTATAAGGAACTGAAAGGTACCGAATCATTCCCGGTATTTGTGGAAAAGAGAAAGACGGTATAAGATGAAAAGGATGAGAGGCTGCCCGATTTGGGCAGCCTCTTTATTGATATTCGGACATTAATTCCACATAATGAACCGCATTTTCGCGGTTTGATTCGATTTCGTGTTTCATAAGCGGACGCGCGACTTTGGCGGGACTTCCCATGACGAGAGAGCCGTCAGGGATATTCATTTTTCCGGTGACTAAAGAGCCTGCGCCGATAATACAGTTTTTGCCTATAACAGCGCCGCTTAAAATAATGCTGCCCATGCCGATAACAGTATTGTCTCCAACGGTACAGCCGTGCACGACGGCATTATGGCCAATCGTGACACCGTTGCCGATATGGAGCTTAAAATCCTTGTCTGTGTGAAGCGTAGCATTGTCCTGTACATTGGTGTTGTTTCCGATATAGATGGAATTGGTATCACCGCGGACAACCGCATTGTACCAGATTCCGACGTTTTCCCCAAGTGTCACATCAGCAATCACAAAAGCGCCGGGGGCGATGTAAATAGATTCTTTCTTTTCTGACATAGTGTTCTCAAAAATATCCTTTCAATTATTTCTAAAAGTATATCATACTTTCTTCAACTTGTCAGTGAATTGAAAGTGTTTTTCGATATGCCGCAAAAGAAAGAACGCAGAACAGCGCAAATAGGATTAATACACAAAAGGTACTGACAATATAGATTGATAATAAATTAGCAAACATCATCTTCCCTAATGCATGTACAGAATAATATGCGGATATTGCCATGACAAGGAAGGGCAGCAGATATGCCGTTATCAACTCATGCGCAATTGAAGCGGAAAGTGTCTTGGTCGAAAATCCAAGTTTTTTGAGGACAAGATACCGTTCCTTTTCCTCAAAGGCATCGTTATACAGTTTCATAAACATAATACAGCCGCCCGCGACAATAAATACAAGAAACAGGAAGATGCACAGAGAATGGACAATCTTAATCCATTCACGTTCCGTACTATGAGGATCGATTGCCACGCGTGCTGTTTTGTTTTCTTCCGTGTTACTGGAAAGCGAATCAATCGCAGCGCGCGCATTTTTGAATGCGTCGTCATTCGCAAGTTTATAATTATGAATATAGAAAACAGCGCTTTGCTTTTCCAAACGCGCATATTCCGCATCCGAAACAATATAAAAACAATCCATCTCCCGTTGCATATATCCGAGATATGCAGTTCTTACTGTTTCCGTCAGCCAATACGTTTTTCCTCCGATCGTGATTGGCTCCGGTTCCGGATTCGTGTATACGGACAGCAGAATCATATGGGAGAGAAAAAATACTTCATCATCGGCAGGTTCCGGCAGAGTAAATGCAACTTCCCGCTTCTGTGCGATACGTTTTACATCCGAATATGCCAGGACAAGATGCTTATCGTCAGGACCTAAGGCGCAAAGCGACGTTTGATAGGCAATGTCACTTTCGTGTCTGATCAAATCGGCGGCTTTTTCTTCTAAGTCATTTTGATTGGTGTACAATTGAAACGTATATTGATTATCGAAAACAACCATATTTTGATAACGTTCCCTCATTGCAAATCCGGTTGCAAGCGCAGTTGTCGAGCATATTCCGATAATGCACACCATTGCATAAGTACGGTAGTTTTTCTTCATGCGGAAGAGAAATTGATTCACCCACAGACACCGCTGCCCGCGGTATAAAAATCCTTTATACTTGGAAAGGGTCTGAAAAACAAGCGGTATCAAACCGCCAAACAAAAGATATACCCCGACAATCACAAGTACCACAGCAATTACGGCATTTTCACCGCGCTTGTTTGCTGTATAATACCCTGATGCAAGCACGGCAACGCCAAGAAACGTCTTTATCAGCAAAACGCTATTGCTCATATGCACATATTCATTATGCCTTGCTGCCGAAATCAAGTCGAGCACGCTGCTGTGCGTGATATTCCAAT
>JAIEDW010000092.1 GCA_029067805.1 Lachnospiraceae bacterium | reverse complement strand
CAGCAGCGTGTCATCAATACGAGAAACAGCAATATCCTTGTGTCCGCGGCAGCGGGAAGCGGAAAGACCGCGGTGCTTGTAGAGCGCATCATACAGCGAATAACGGACAGCGAAAATCCTGTGGACATCGACAGACTGCTCATCGTGACCTTCACCTCTGCGGCGGCGGCGCAGATGCGGGAGCGTATCAGCAGGGCGATCACAAACGGTCTGGAACAAAATCCCGAGAATGAGCATTTGCAAAAACAGGCGTCGCTGATCCATAATGCGCAGATAACGACGATCGATTCGTTCTGCCTTTTTGTGATTCGGAATAATTTTAATGAAATCGGAATTGATCCGGGGTTTCGCGTGGCGGATGAGAGTGAGATGAAAATGCTTGAGGCGGACGTTATGGATCGCCTTTTGGAGGAGATGCACACGGAGCCGACCGAGCGTTTTTTGAACTTTGTGGAAAGTTACAGCACAGGCGCGGGCGAAAAGAAGATTGAGGAGGCGATCCTTAGGCTTTACCACTTTTCAATGAGTTATCCGTTTCCCGAAGATTGGCTGAAAGAGCGGCTTTGTGACTATCAGGCAGACAATGTACAGGAACTTTCCGGGCAGAAATGGTTTCAAGGGGCGCTGCAATATATTGATACAATTTTAACAGAATGTACGGCAAGACTTCATCAGGCGCTTGCGATTTCGGAGCGGGTGGGGGGCCCTGCGCAGTATGTTGAAAATCTTGTTTCCGATTTGGAAATGATAGAAAACTTAAAAAATGTGCGGGAATATGAAAAGCTGCATGAATTGTTTACCGCTTGTTCGTTTACAAGGCTTTCGGCGAAAAAATCACAGGACGAAGATCCAACGCTAAAGGAAACGGTAAAGGGGATTCGGGACGAAGTCAAAAAGAATATTGCATCCTTACAAAAGATGCTGTTTCAGATTTCAACAGAAGATACATTGCGCGATATGGCTGTGTGTCGGGAGATGGTGGAGGAGCTTGTAACACTTACACTTTTCTTCAAGGAGCGACTTGACGAGGCAAAGCGGGAAAAAAATATCATCGACTTTTCGGATATGGAGCATTTTGCCCTTCAGATCCTTTTGGAAAAGAAAGCGGACGGTGCGATTGTATTAAGGGAAACGGCGTTGGAATTGCAGGATTATTTTGCGGAAATCATGATCGATGAGTATCAGGATTCAAACGAGGTACAGGAGCTTTTGCTAAAAAGCATTTCAGGGGAGGTAGACGCAAGATATAACCGCTTTATGGTTGGCGATGTAAAACAGAGTATTTATAAATTCAGGCTTGCGCGTCCCGAAATATTCATGGAAAAATATGACACGTATGTCATAAAAGATAACGATGAAACGAAAAATGATTGTGTGCGGATTGATTTAAGCATGAATTTTCGAAGCCGCAGGGAAGTGACGGACGCCGTCAATTTTATGTGCGCACAGCTTATGAGCAAGGCAGTCGGAAACGTAGAATATGACGAAAACGCCGCGCTCCATGTCGGCGCCGCATATCCTATGCCCGACAATGACGCATTTGATTCTTACGACGAAAATCCATATCGGACGGAGCTGTTGATTGCCGCCGCGTGTGATGACGAGAATGATGATTATTCTCCGAAGGAGCGGGAGGCGTTGCTTGTAGCCGACCGCATTAAAAAAATGGTCGGGCATTTTCCGGTGACGGACGACAAAACCGGTGAACTTCGTGCGGCAAAATATTCCGATATTGTGCTTTTGTTTCGGGCAACTTCCGGCTGGGATGAGGACTTTCGAAGGATATTAAGCGAACGGGGAATACCGGTTCATGTGACGAGCAAGACGGGATATTTTGAAACCCTGGAGATTCAGGGCATTGTCAATTTTTTGCGCGTACTTGACAATCCGCTTCAGGATATTGCGTTTTTCGGTACGATGAAGCTGCCCTTTTTTGATTTTGATGAGGAAGAAATTTCCCGGATTCGCTGTTTTGTATCACAACAGGAGGCGTGCGAAAAGCGGAAACTGTTTTTGTACGAACAGGTGAAATACTATTTTGAAAATGTGGATCCAAAAGAGCTGCTTCGTCAAAAGCTGGAACGCCTTTTTTCAATGATTTCCGACTACAGAGAACGCGTTGCCTATACACCGATCAAGGACTTGATACGCGGACTGATCGATGAAACGGGTTACGGAGCGTATGTAGGTTCCATGCCGGGTGGTGATCAGCGGCTTGCAAATCTTGCGCTTTTGCTTGAGAAGGCGGGGGCGTTTCAAAATACAAGTTTTTACGGACTGTTCCATTTTATACGATATCTGGAAACGGTACAGGAACAGGAAGTGGATTTCGGCGAGGCAAATATTCTTGATGAAAACGCGGATGTTGTGCGAATCATAACAATCCATAAGAGTAAGGGACTTGAGTTCCCAATCTGCTTTGTGTGCGGACTGTCAAAACAGTTTAATATGCTCGACATGCGGCAGGCGATTTTGATGGACGCGGAACTTGGCGTCGGCGTGGATTATATTGACCCTGAGATGCGGATTAAACGAAAGAATATCCGAAAAAATGTTGTGGCACAGCGCATGAAGGAAGATACGCGCGGAGAGGATTTGCGCGTGCTGTACGTAGCGCTTACGCGTGCAAAGGAAAAGTTAATCTTGACAGGGTATCTGGAAGATTTTGAGAAAAAACTCCTGTCAAATGTCTCGCTTACCATGGAGGAGGACGAAAAGCTGCCGTATTCTGTTTTGATGGGGGCGAGCTCGTATATGGATCTGGTGCTTGCGTCCCTGATGCGGCATTCATGTATGAAAGCGGTCCTTGAAGAAAATGGAATCGCGTTTTTCACACATTCCCTTCCCTATTCGGATGTGCCGATGAAACTTACGATCTGTAAAGAAGCGATTGACTTAAAAGAGGAAATTTTATCACAGGGGAGAAACGCCTTTTTGGAAAAGGAGCTTGACAGGGCGGCAGAGCTTTCTGACAAGGAACTTCAGGAAAAGATACAGAGCAGATTTGACTTTTTGTATCCGTATGCGTACCTTGAAGGACTTACCGTAAAGACAACCGTTTCGGAACTTAAAAGAGAATCCTATAAGGAAACTATGGAGGAGGCAAAACCGCTTGTTGTTCTCAAACAGAAAACATATATCCCAAGTTTTGCCGCGGCAGAGGGGGAAGCCGAGGATGGCATGGAACAAACTGGGGTTCGATATGGTAACGCGGTGCATAAGATCATGGAATTATTGTCGTTTGACAATGCTTTTACATATCATACGGAAAAGGACAGTAAAAGAATTCGCGAAGTTCTTGTAAAGGAACGTGAAGGATGGCTCCTAGAGGGAAGAGTCACAAAGGACGAGGCAGACTGCGTGCCTATTGGCAGAATATGTGAATTTTTCAAATCGCCGCTTGCAGCCCGCATGATAGTGGCACAGGAGCGTGGTGCGCTTTACAAGGAACAACCCTTTGTGCTCGGAGAAAAAGCTGTGGCGGGAACGGATGAATGGACCTTGATACAGGGCGTGATCGACGTGTTCTTTTACGAGGAGGACGGCATTGTTCTTGCGGATTACAAGACGGACAGAGTCGAAAGTGAAGCACAGCTTACGAACCGCTACAAAACGCAGCTTGACTATTATCAAAAAGCAATCGAGCAGATTACCGGAAAGCCCGTGAAGGAAAAGTATCTGTATTCGTTTTGCCTGCAGCGGGAAATTCGGGTATAATGAAAGGAAACGAAAAGGAGTGTGGTTAAAGAGATGTTTGATTACATATTGTTTGACTTGGACGGTACACTGACCGATCCGAAAATCGGAATCACAAGTTCGGTACAGTATGCGCTTCGGGCGTTTGGAATTGATGAGCCAAATCTCGATAAGTTGGAACCGTTTATCGGACCGCCGCTTACGGACAGCTTTATGGAGTTTTATGATTTCACAAAAGAGCAGGCGCAGCAGGCGGTCGTAAAGTATCGAGAGCGTTTTGACAAACAGGGAATTTATGAGAATACGATGTATGAGGGGATTGACAAGATGCTTTCCGCGTTAAAGGAGCGCGGAAAAATTCTTTCGATTGCGTCGAGTAAACCTACGCCGCTTGTGACGCGTGTACTGGAACATTTTCAGATCAAGCAGTATTTTGACTATATTGTCGGAAGCGAGTTTGACGGTACACGCAGTAAAAAGGAGGAGGTCGTTGCGTATGCGCTCGAGCAGATGGCGCCCAATCTGCTAGATGCACGGGAGCGAAAGGCGCGTGTGGCGATGGTCGGGGATCGAAAATTTGACGTTGAGGGGGCAAAGGCTTTTGGACTGACCTCAGTTGGCGTTTCGTTTGGTTATGCGTCCGAGGGTGAGCTTGAGGCAGCGGGGGCAGATTATATTGTCGATACGGTTTCGGAGTTAGAGGAGTTATTAATGTGAGGAAAGAAAAAGGAATTCAAAAACGAACGACGCGGCTGCAAAAGCTTGCCTATATATTGCGTCCTTTTGTGGTCTATATGCTCGTAAAAACTGTGGCAATGCTGACGCTTGCGATTGCGATTCCTGCGCTTCCGATTACAGGAATTGACGTGTGGGTGGAAGAACATTCATACTTGCTGAGCGCTGTGGTCAATGCGGCGGCAAGCGTCATCGCCGTAAGCTTTTTGATGAATGATTTTCTGAAAGAGGCGGCTGTTTCCGGCGAGGTGGATATTGACGCGGGGATAATAAAGCAGTTTTTTGATTTTTTGAAAACAGAGTTTATAAAAGGGCGGGGGCTTCTTATCTGCATTGTATGTGCAATATTCGGAGGTGTGTCAGCAATCGGATTAAATATTGCCATAATGCGCCTGTCCAATTTTGTGACACGCGTGTCACAAATACAGGGGACGCTTGGCTCGGATCAATACGAGGCAGTAAAAAAAATTCAGTATTCCGTGCCGATTTTTCTTGGATTGATACTGTATGGGATTATCTCGCCGCTTGTGGAGGAGATCGTGTTTCGCGGAATTATCTTTAACCGCATCAAACGGTTTTATGCAGTAGAAAAGGCAGTGCTGTTTTCGGCGCTTTTGTTTGGCGCGTTTCATGGAAATATGCCGCAGTTTGTGTACGGTACATGCATGGGGATTTTGATCGCGCTCTGCTATGAGCGGACAAGGTGCTTTTATGCGCCGTTCGTTTTTCATATGGCGGCAAATGTGGTCGTGTTTCTTCTTGGAAGTTAAAGCGCTGCATTCCCGATAAAAAGGATTTTTAGAGCGAATCCTGTTTCTTTTTACGGCAGTTTATGCTAGTATAGAACAAAACAGATAGAAATGGAGGATTACTATGGCGGACATCATGAAGCTTCAAAACGGCAGCGATATCAGAGGAATTGCATGTGAGGGCGTAGAGGGAGAGCACGTCAATCTTACGGAGGATGCCGGAAATCTGATTGGCGGCGGGTTTGTCAGATGGCTTGCCGATAAGAAGAAAAAAGCGGTGGGAGAACTCCGAATCGGCATCGGACACGATTCGCGCATCACGGCGGACAGCCTTTTTGCGGCAGCAGCGAAAGGAATCGTGTCAGTGGGGGCGAAAGTTTATGATTGCGGACTTGTTTCAACACCCTCGATGTTTATGACGACGGTGTTTGACGCATTTGCATTTGACGGCGCGATTATGATTACGGCAAGCCACCTTCCGTTTAACAGAAACGGCTATAAGTTCTTTGACAGAGACGGCGGCTTGGAGCATGACGATATTACAAAAATCCTTCAGATAGCGTCAGACCTTTCGGTGGAGGACGCAAGCCTTGTGGATGTAGAAAAAGCGGACTCCCTTTCTGTATATTGTGATTTCTTAAAGGATAAAATAAGAAAGAGCATCAACGCCAGGAATTATGATAAGCCGTTAGCTGGCTTACATATCGTAGTGGATACCGGAAACGGAGCGGGCGGTTTTTTCGTGGAGAAGGTTTTGAATCCGCTTGGCGCGGACACAGCAGGAAGCCAGTTTTTGGAACCGGACGGACACTTCCCAAATCACATTCCAAATCCCGAGAACAAACAGGCGATGGAGTCCATCAAACAAGCTGTGCTCAAAAACAAGGCGGATTTAGGCATTATATTTGATACGGACGTTGACAGAATGTCGGCAGTGCTTCCAAACGGTGATGAGGTAAACAGGGACGCGATCATTGCGATGATGACGGCAATTATCGCGGAAGATTACCCCGGTGGCACGATTGTTACGGATTCGGTCACAAGCGACCGCTTGACACGCTTTATCGAAAGCATCGGCATGAAGCATCATCGATTCATGCGCGGTTACAAAAACGTGATTAATGAGTCTATCCGCTTAAACAACGAGGGTATCGTATCGCCGCTTGCAATTGAAACATCGGGACACGGCGCGTTGAGCGAAAATTATTTCCTTGATGACGGCGCATATATGGCTGTGAAGCTGCTGATCGCACTTGCAAAGGCGGCAGAGAAAAACAAGCCCCTCTCCGCATTTATCGAAACGCTGGAAAAGGGTTTTGAGGAGCGTGAGTATCGCTTCAAAATTGACGGTGACGACTTTAAGGAATACGGCAAAAACGCGCTGAATACATTTGAGGAGAGAGCAAAGGCAAAGGGATACGATATCGCGCCGAACTCTTATGAGGGAGTTCGAATCTCGTTTGATACGGAGGAAGTAAAAGGCTGGCTTTTGCTTCGTATGTCGCTTCATGATCCGCAAATGCCGCTCAATATAGAGGGCGTAAGAGCAGGCGACTGCGACAGACTTTTTGACAATGTGTTGACACTTTTGGACGGTTTTGATAGGTTAGTGACACCTAACAGATAGAAAGGAAACAGGGAAGCATTGAGAGTAGGAATGGGTTATGACGTTCACCGTCTTGTAAAAGACAGAGCGTTGATCATTGGCGGCGTGACAATTCCATACGAGTTAGGACTTTTGGGACATTCGGATGCGGATGTATTGCTTCATGCGATATCTGATGCGCTTTTGGGTGCTGCTGCGCTTGGGGATATCGGAAGGCATTTCCCCGATACGGACCCCGCATATAAGGGGATATCAAGTATCATTCTTTTGGAGAAAGTGGGGGCGCTTTTGGAAGAAAACATGTTTTTTATAGAAAACATTGATGCCACCATTATTGCACAGGCTCCGAAAATGATGCCGCACATTGAACAAATGCGGAAAAATATTGCGGGCGCACTCCATATCGGGATTGATCAGATCAATGTAAAGGCGACAACCGAGGAGGGACTTGGCTTTACAGGCAGCAAAGAGGGCATAGCAGCACATGCCGTATGTCTGCTGACCAGTCCGCGTGAGATGGCGACGATGGAGGCGGTAGACGGCGCACAAGTGTCTATGTGTGAGGGCTGTGACGGCTGCAAAAAGGCAATTTAACATCGGAGGAATTTTATGGAACAGATTATGGGCGGATTACGCTCTACACTCTATGCGGCTGCGATACGCAGAAATCCACCGCTTTTTGGCAGTCGTGAAACGCCGTGCATGGTAGATATGGTGCGGCTTGACGCATGTTTTTTGTCAAAGAAGGCATTGTGTCCCGAAAATTACGATTTGACAAGGCAGGCACTTCAATATCAATATAAACAAAAAGTACCGCTTTGCCTGATCAATACGGATGCGCAGGCGCCGCAGGGAAAAACAGCAGGCTTTCATTATATCTGTGACCGACCGAATATTACGCTGAAAGGTGGGAGCATAGCGGTGCAGAATTCGGCGTGGGAGGCGGTGGACAAAAGTGCGCTGCCCTCACTTGCAAATTTTGTAAATGCCACCCTCTGTAAGCGGTACGGTTTTTTCATCATACGAAGTACAGCCTACTATGAAGAGCTGCAAAAAAGACTGGAGGAAAAGGGCGGCGGACTTTACAAGATTACAAAAAACGGTGCGATAAGCGGTTATTTTGCTGAATGTGGCGGCTTTGTGGAGGAGGCCGTGTTTGCGGAAGAAGCAGATATGGAGCAATATTTTGACACCTCACAGGAGAAAACGCCATATGCTATGGCAAGGATTGTAAATTTGCCGGAGTTTTTAAAGTATGTGGCAGGGGATGGGAAAATCACTGTTGCAATCCGGTTAAAGGACGAAGAAATTGCACAAAACGACGGACTTTTTATATGGTACATCAATAAAAGCGGCAGTTTTATGGAGCGTGTGGAGGAGGGGGAAGGCAGAGAAGACATTCCTTCCATGCGTCCCGAGGTGACAATTGATATCGGTACCTTTACGGCTTTTATTTTTGACTATATCAAGTTGAAAGAAAACAGGAAATTTGATAGTATATACCTATCCGGTCCCGCATGGATCAGGGAACGGTAAGATAAAAGGAGGAAATTGGATATGGCTCTTGTGACAACACCGCACATTAGTGCAGAAGATAATGCGTTTGGAAAGACGGTTCTGATGCCGGGCGATCCGCTGCGCTCAAAATTTATTGCGGAGAATTTTTTGGAGAATGCACAGCTTGTAAATAATATCAGAGGAATACAGGGATATACGGGAACGTATCGAGGCACAAAAGTAAGCGTTATGGCAAGCGGCATGGGGATGCCGACAATTGGTATCTATTCTTATGAGCTCTACAACTTTTTTGGCGTGGAAAATATTATGCGAATCGGTTCGACAGGCGCGATGCAGGAAAAAGTGCATGTGCGGGATATCGTGATTGGTATGGGCGCATGTACCAATTCCAACTATGCAAGCCAGTACGGACTGGGCGGTACATTTGCGCCGATTGCAAGCTATCCGCTGATGCGTGAGGCGATTGCGCAGGCAGAGGCAGTAGGAGCAAATTACCATGTGGGAAATATCCTTTCGTCCGATGTGTTTTACAATGACAGTAAGGACGCAAATGCAGGGTGGCAGAAAATGGGTGTGCTCTGCGTGGA
>JAIEDW010000091.1 GCA_029067805.1 Lachnospiraceae bacterium | reverse complement strand
GACAGCAGTATCAGGTGGAAACGGTACAGTAAACGGTAAATCAGAGGTTAGCACAACCATGATGGAGGGAAGAATCGTAACACTTACCGTAAAACCGAAGGAAAAATATTCCTTTGACAAATGGCAGATTGTAGGCGGCGATAATTTGGTAACGGATTTTAAAATTGATGAAGTCGGCGATAACAAATATCAATTTACAATGCCCAAGGGAAATGTTTCTGTCAAGGCAGTCTTTAAAAAAGCGGATGCTTAATGATGTGTTTTAGCGTAGTGTATTAAGAACACAACTAAAAGGAAGGAACAAGCGTATGCTGAAAATAAAAAATAAGGTTACAAAGCGTATACTGGCACTGGCGTTGTCGGGCGCGATGATTGCGTCAAGTCTGACAACATCGGGATTGACAGCATATGCAGTGGAAGATTCTCAGAATACCCCTAGTGGGTATTCTGAGGAAATCTCCGATACGGATAACGAAACTGCTCAAACAGAAGAGGCAGAGGAGAACGAAGGCAACAAGAATGCGGAAAATCCGGATGATGCACAGGGGGAGAAGGATTCCGAGGAATCCGCAAAAACAGAACCTTCGAAACCGGAGTTGGATAAAAAGGAGCCTGTGAAGACAGAATCGGTGAAGGAAGATTCCACGGAAAAAGAGGAAGCTAAGAGCACGGATGATGAGGACCGGGAGAGGGACGAGAAGCAGGAGGATGTAAAGGCGTCTACCTATTCCGCGCCGTCGGCAAGTACGAAAAGTAATAAGTGGCCAAATTATGAAGTATTTCGCGGCAGTGTGTTTGGATATTCTTCATACGACGTTACAAATACCGCATATTATAATCTTGGAAATAAGAATGGAAATATGTGGGTAAGCGCTCTGGGAAAACCGAATAAGATTTCAGGCGATACTGATGGTAGAGCGATGTATTTCTATCAGGTGCCTATAGGTAAATCCTTTGAATTAAGAGCAAAAGCGACCATTAATGAAATAGGCAAGGGCGAATCGTCCGATAGTCAGGTAGGTTTTGGTCTGATGGCGCGTGATGACATGCTTATTGATGAAAAATGTGATGGAACAACTTATACGAACGGTGCGGGATTTATTACGGATTATGTTGCGGCAGGTACATTGATGGGAAGCACTCAAAACACTGTATCAAATACATCAATAAATTGCTTTTCCCGTAAAGACGGTGAATTAATAAAAGGTGGCTCACTTGGTGAAGGTAAAATTGTTGCAGCAGGTGAAACATATGATTTAAGCCTTACATTTGATGGCACAAAATATATTTGTCAAATAGGCGGTTATGATCCGGTACCATACTCAATTCCTCTTAACAAGATTGACAGTAAATACCAATACATTGGAATGTTTGCTTCAAGACATGCAGACATTACTTTCAGTGATATTTATCTTATAGTAGACGGCAAGAGAATCTTAGACCAGGTATCAACGCGATACAGCGTAACCGTATCCAAAGAAGGAAACGGTACGGTAAAGGCGAGCGAAACAAGCGTGGTTGCGGGCGATACCGTAACACTTACCGCGAAACCGGGTAATGGTTATTACTTTGATGACTGGCAGATTGTAGAAGGCACCGGTTTGGAAACAAACATTGAAATTAATGAGAATGATCAGTTTACAATGCCCAAAGGCAATGTCTCGATCAAAGCAATTTTTAAAGAGATTCCGACAGAATGGGATTTTGAGAAGGATTCTGCACTCAGTGCCCTCGTCGAGGGGAAAAAAGGCAAAGTGGCAGGACTTGAGATTGACGCCACAAACGGAACGTTTGATTCTAGAAACAGCCTTACAACCGGATGGGCACAAATAAGCGAAGGTACGACAATTACGGTCCCACTGCCGGGAGAGTGCACACTGACCGTAGTTGGAGAGGATGCCAACTATACAGTAGATGGAGAAGCAGCCGAAAAGCCGGAAGTTTCCTTTACATGTGGTGGTATTTTCTTAAAAACGGCAGTGATAACGGCGACAGCAGACACAGGAATTAAATGTATTACCGTGACATCTTCGGGAAAGGAAGAAATTGTGCTTCCCGAAACACCCCGAAAGATTGACGTGTGGGATTTCGGTGCAAAGGAGCAGTCGGGCTCGAATTATGTAAACAATATTAAAGCGGCAGATTGGAATACTTGCTCTGCTTTGATCAATGGTGCGCTTACCCCCGCTGAGGATACAAGTGGCGAGCTTACCTTTGGCGACTTAACAATGTTTTACAACAATAAAGACAGAATATACAGCAGTACAGCGAGCAACAGTTATCATAAGTTCCAGACAAACGGAACAATACCGACGCAGGGCGCGTACAATTACGGAGATTATACAGCAGCGGGCGAATGGTATTGTAACGGTGCAGGTGGTTCAGGGCAGCGATATGTGACGATTAAAAACGTTGTAGCCGGTGATCTCCTATGTGCTTATGTCGGTGTAAGCAATGCTGCGGAAAAATATGTTATCGAATACTGTGGAGCAGACGGAACGCAGGAGGGTGTTGTAGAAGCAACCGAATCGGTTGCAAAAGATACAAATAAAAAGATTACATTTATTGCACAACATTCCGGTGTCTATAAGATATGGACGGAAAATGTAGCTACCGGAAAACCGCTTTACAACAGAATTGTACGCTATCCTGCTGTAGGAGTACAAGGCACCATTGACTGGGCAGGCATCTCTAGAGAAGGCCTTTCCATTCAATTCGTGAATGACACAACAGAGGAAGCAACGAATGCAGTATTTGACAGTACGGGCTATGCAGTCATTCTTGCACCGGGTTATACCTACACTGCAAGGCTTGTAGGAAACAGCCAATATGCTTTTACGGATGACAGCGGTACGATAGAACTGAGCAGCGCGGCCGGCGTAAACGGAAAAACGCACAATCTTGTCGTGCAGGATTTGGAGGCGTTACATGAGGTTTCAGGTAAGTTTATCGGCTCCGGTGAAATACCGCTTACCGGCGTTAATGCTACAAAGCTTGTATTCAAAAATATAGACAACGACGATACCTGCGAGGCGCAGATTGCGGATGACGCTTATAGAGTTTCGCTTAAAAAAGGCACTTATGTCGCGGAGATTACGGCAGATAAATACAGTACAAGAACGCATGTTATTGTAAAGAATGCGAGTGTAGTGCGGGATTTATTCCTCGCGTCAACCGATACTTCACCGCTCCCTTTGGTAAAAGATTTATATGTCAAATATCCGGAGAAAGAAGAAAACAATTTCCCGACAATTAATGCGGCGCTTAGAGCGGCAAAACGTATGAATCCGGAGAAAGAAGAGGACCGTATTACAATCCATATTAATCCGGGCACATATAGAGAACAGGTGTTTGTAAACACGAATTATATAACACTTGTAAATGATAGTTCGACTCAGGATGTGACGATCACATGGTATTACGGTATTGGTTATGCGTACTATAGTGCAGATGACAGCGGTGGAAAGGGAACCGGATATTACAATGAAGAAAGTGCGTATGACAAATTCGAAAAACATAATGCTGCAAGATGGGGCTGCGCGGTAAGAGTCAAAGCAACCGATTTTAAAGCAAAAAACATTATATTTGAGAATTCATTTAACAGGTATATAACGGATGAAGAACTTGAAGATGGTGTAGCGCTTAGTACTGAAGGCGCAGGTACGGAAATTTCTTTTAAAAGAACCGCATCAGTGACACCAACACAGGCAGCAAGTAAAACTGCAACAGAACGTGCGGCGGCGCTTGCGCTGGATACGGGAAGCGATCGTTCGGAATTCTACAACTGTGAATTTTACAGCAGCCAGGATACGCTTTACACAGGCGACGAAAATTCCCGTGCGTATTATAAGGATTGCCTTATTTCGGGCAATACAGATTACATTTTCGGTGACGGTAATCAGGTATTTGAGGACTGTGAGCTCAAGTGGCAGGGATATACAAGCGGCGCAAACGGTGGGCATATTACGGCGGCAAAGGATAAGTCATCATTAGGATATCTTTTCTATAATTGTAAAATAACAAAAAATAAAACTTCGGGCTTTTCAGTAGTGGCAGGAACCTTGGGCAGAACATGGGGCGCCGGGGCGAGTGTAACCTATGTCAATACCGTACAGGAAGCATCTAATCTTATTTCTGATAGCGGCTGGGCGAACATGAATGGAGATCCCAAAAAGGCCAACTATAAGGAATATAACACGAGACTGGAAAATGGAACAGAAATTAACCATAACACTTCTCCAAGAAAAGATATTTATGTGACAGAGGATCCGACAAAAAAAGCGGAAACCGGCATAAAAGCCTACTTCGGAGAGGACTGGAAACCCACCTTCTATGATTGGAGTACAGAAGGCGGAGGAGATGAGGAGAGCAGCAGCGATTCGGGCAGCAGCGAAACAAATCCACCGAATCCAAGCGAACCGGGATCAGATCCGAGCGAACCGGAAAGTGAATCCGAATCCAGTGAAAGTGACAATGACAGGAATGAGGACATTTATATCCGCGGACTGGAATCGTCTTATGACTACACAGGTGCAAAGATTATTCCCGATATTGAAGTATGGGATGGCAATACCCGTTTGTCACCGGACATTGACTATAAAGTTACATACAAAAATAACGTAAAGCCGGGGACCGATACCGCGAAAGTTATTGTCACCGGAAAAGGAAACTACGCGGGAAAGAGTCTGGAAAAGTCATTCAGCATTAAGGATGTGGAGTTAGACAAGATTCCGGCCGATTTTCTCAACTTAAAAGGTGCAAAAATTGACAGGATTCCCGACCAGCCATATGATATTGTTGATGGTAAGGCAAAAGTGCATTATCCGGATTTTGTACTTACGACAAAGGGTGAAGGCAAGACAACTGTAACAACAAAATATGTATACAAGAATGGTGAATATAAGGCGGAGGACACAGATACAAAGATCGCCGCAAACGTTGCCATATCAAACAACGTCAATAAGGGAACTGCGACAATCCTGATAACAGGTGCAAAGGATGCTAAAAATAAGGCAACAACCGTTAAAAAGACCTTTAAGATTACGGCAGTAGATTTGAGCAAGGCAGCAGACGATGTATTATCGGTAGATGTGGAAGAGGCAACAACTTATGCGGTAAGCGGCGCAATACCCAAAGTGACAGTCAAATATAAAAATATGCCTCTTATATCTGGAAAAGACTATACCTTAAAGTGTGCAAACAACAAGAAAGCGGGAGAACAAACCGCAACGGTTACAATAACCGGAAAGGGCAACTACGCAAAGAAGTACGCTCCGGTCAAATACACGATTAAACCGCTTAACTTGTCAAAGCTTGAGATAAATGCCGTGACCGCGGTAGCTGGCGGAAAACCGGATAAGATCAAGGCGACGATAAATGACAGAACAGGAACGGCATTGAAAGCATCGCAGTACACATTGTCAGTCTACAGAGACGAAAAGTGCGAGAACGCTTATACTGCTGCGGATCGGTTTGAAGCGTCGAGAAGCATCTATGTAGTGGCAAAGGCGAAAGAAGGCTCCAAGGATCTTGAGGGCGAAACAACGCCAAAAGCATTTCAAGTAGGCACTATTGACATCTCGAAAGCAAAGGTTGTTTCTGCGGTCGACGGAAAGGTAGTAACGAAAGAGTATACGGGAAAGCCGATTGAGCTTACGGGCGATGATTTGAAAGTAACGCTCAAGGTAAATGGCAAAGAGGAAAAACTTACTCTGGGTCAGGATTATAAGATTGTAACACACTTCAATAATATCAACAAAGGAAGCGCAACGGTTGTGTTACAGGGTATGGGTTCCAACGGCTACAGTGGAACAAAGACATATAAGTTCAAGATTACGCAAAAGTCAGTCAAAGACTTGAAAACATGGGAAGAGATGTTAGATGAAATGACGAAGCTCATGAACAGTATAGCAACAGCAGTATCTCAATAAAAGCAAACAGGAAACCGGTCAGTGAATGACCGGTTTCCTATATTAAAGTCTTTTTTATTCTATTTTTGAATTAACCAAAATATCTGTCAAGCAATCCCTTCAAAGCCTTGCCGTGTCTTGCCTCATCCTTTGCCATCTCATGAACGGTGTCATGAATCGCATCCAGATTATTCATCTTAGCGCACTTCGCCAGATCAAACTTGCCGTTCGTTGCACCGAACTCACACTCAACTCTCCATGCAAGGTTGTCCTTTGTGGTAGCCTTCATATTCGGTTCTAAATCCTCGCCTAAGATCTCGGCAAACTTTGCTGCATGCTCCGCTTCCTCATAAGCAGCCTTTTCCCAGTAAAGACCGATTTCGGGATAACCTTCTCTGTGAGCGATACGAGCCATGCAAAGATACATACCAACCTCAGAGCACTCGCCGTTGAAGTTCGCCTTAAGCTGCTCGAAAATGTATTTCTTATCTTCGTCACTGATATCTTTGTTGTTCTTAACGGTTTTCGCATAGATGCCATACTCATGCTCCGCTGCAAGCGTCATCTCACCTTTTACCTCGTTGAACTTGTCCGCCTTTGCGTGGCATACCGGACACTCTTCCGGTGCTGCATCTCCTTCGTGAACATAACCGCAAACACTGCATACATATTTCATTTTGAATTCCTCCTTATTTTTCCTATATCACATGTCTTTTTGGAAGACATTACCTGTAAAAAATTATATTTTTTTCAGTTCTGTTTGTCAAGCAGGAAAACCATTTTCAAAAATAAATTAAAAATAAATTAAATTTAAAAAATAAATTAATAAATCCCAAAATCTCTATATTTTAAAAAATGATATGATATACTGGAAAATATAGAAGTTGGAGGCGTATGCGGAGAATGGAAGAAAAGCGCAGAACAGGCATGAACCTGACGGCAAAATTAATGATCATCTTTTTTGCGATTATTTTTATTCCAATGATTGCAGGAGTGGCAACGCTGCTGGGATTTGCCCATCATGAAAACATCAATATTGTGCATGAATTGTCAAAAGAAGACATCATGATCGGCAGAATGATCAGCAGGACATTTTTGCTGTTCTTTGCAATTACTATGCTCTTTATTCTCGTCGTGACAAGTTTTATTATCACAAGCTGGATCCGGGTCGGTATTTACAACCCGATTAAGGAACTCAGCAGCGCGATGCAGAGTATCGCAGTCGGTGACCTGGAGCATCGTCTGCCGGAACAGCGCACCGACGAACTGGGACAGCTTTTTCAAAATTATGAACATATGCGGCTAAGGCTGAAAGAAACCAGAGAAGAGAATGTGGAAAACGAAAAAAAGCAAAAAGAGCTGATCAGCAATATTTCCCACGACTTAAAAACCCCCATAACGTCCATCAAAGGCTACGTTGAAGGAATTATGGACGGAGTGGCGAACACACCGGAAAAGATGGATAAATATATCAAAACCATCTATAATAAAGCAAACGACATGGACAGACTGATTAACGAGCTTACAACGTATTCCGGAATCGGCACCAACAAAATCCCGTACCATTTTCATGTACTGAATGTATCCGATTATTTCTCCGATTGTATCGAGGAGATTGGGCTTGATCTGGAGTCCAAAAATATTCATTTGAATTACACGAATCTTGCGCCGCCCGATACTTGTGTGGTCGCGGATCCTGAGCAGTTTAAAAAGGTAATCAATAATATCGTAAGCAACAGCGTAAAATATATTGGACATGACCACGGCGTCATAGATATTCGTATCATCGACGACAACGAATCCGTCAGAATTGAGCTTGAGGACAACGGAAAAGGCATTGCCGCAAAAGACATCGGAAATATTTTCGAACGGTTTTACCGAACGGACGCTTCGCGCAATTCGCTTCAGGGCGGCAGCGGAATCGGGCTTAGCATCGTGAAAAAAATTATTGAAGACCATGGCGGCTATGTGTGGGCGACAAGCAAAGAGGGCGAGGGCACCTGTCTGCATTTCGTCCTGCGAAAATATGTGAAAAATGAAGAAGATTTTATCATATAGGAAAGGGAGGACCAATCATATGAGCAAAATATTAATCGTGGAAGACGAGGAAGCAATTGCAGAGCTTGAGAAGGATTATCTTGAGTTGAACGACTTTGAAGTGACCATTGAAAACAACGGTGACGCGGGACTTGCAGAAGCGCTTTCGGAGGATTTTAATTTGATCATACTGGATCTTATGCTCCCTGGTATCGATGGCTTTGAAATCTGCAAGCGCATCCGTGAGGAAAAAGACGTGCCGATTCTGATGGTATCTGCGAAAAAAGATGACATTGACAAGATCAGAGGTCTGGGATTAGGTGCGGATGACTACCTCACAAAGCCGTTCAGTCCGAGTGAACTTGTGGCAAGAGTCAAGGCGCATATGGCGCGCTACGAACGTCTGGTCGGCAGTCACTCAAAAGAGAACGATATCATAGAAATTCGCGGAATCCGCATTGACAAGACAGCAAGGCGCGTGTTTATTGACGGTGAGGAAAAAACCTTCACCACAAAGGAATTTGACCTTCTGACCTTCCTTGCCGAGAATCCGAACCATGTCTTTACAAAGGAAGAAATTTTTAGGGAAATCTGGGACATGGATTCGATTGGCGACATTGCGACAGTCACAGTCCATATCAAAAAAATTCGCGAAAAAATAGAAACCGACACAAGCAAACCGCAGTACATTGAAACAATCTGGGGCGTCGGATACCGGTTTAAACTGTAAAAAAATTCAAGAATACGCATTTCGACATTGGACAAAATAGTAGTGTGGTTGACACAATTTTTGAGATTCGTTATAATAATAACACACGTAATTCACTCATTGGCAGCATCTGTGAACTCATCAAACCTCGACGCACTTTGCGCGTCGCTTATTGCATGAAAAGGGAGTAGCACAAAGGAGGCCGGAGTATGGATGGAATGCAAAATTGGACAGTTTATCTGGAAACAATGCGTAATCGCCTGCTTGCCGTAAAAGATGCCGATCGCCTGCTTGCTGTATTGAGCGACATGAAAAATATACCAATTGCGCTATCAACTGTTGAAGACGTGACTGACGGAACAGGGCTTAATATGTCGTTTTCGGTAGTTTGCTCGGAAGTGAAAATAGCAGGCAGCGTGATGTGTCTGACAAGCGATGACATGTTTACGTCAGTACAGCTCAATCTGGGCACGGTTAAGCGGATTTACACAAAGCTTTCCGCAGACCAAAAGGGTGTGGTCATGAAGCTGATGCTGAAAAACAGCGCGGAATTTTTACTCATGTTTCACACGGATTTAGAGGAAGAAGAACAGTGAAAAGAAAAAATCCGTGACAATAGATTTGTAAGATAAGTCTGTTGTCACGGTTTTTGTGTATAAGAAAAGCGGAGTGATGCAAATGGAATACAATACAAACGATTTATCAAAAATATTGGATGTAACGACGAACTCAATTCGCCGTTTTGAGGAAAAGGGATTTCTGAATCCGCAAAGAAACGACCAGAACGGATATCGGATTTTTGACAACAGTGATTTGGAAAAGGCGATTTACATAGGAAGATACAGAAAGATAGGCTTTGATCACAATGAGATTGAAACCCTGTTTCATGAGAATATGGGCATGGGACTGCGCCGCTTTCAAATGAAGATGAAAGAGATCGATGAGAAAATAGCAAATCTCATGGCAACGCGTCAGATGCTGAGTGATGATATTATTCTCATGCAGAAAGGCATTGCGAACAACAAGGAAATCGAAGATAAGATGTGTCTGTCATTTTATTATCTTCTGCATCATCGAAACGGGCATAGCAGCATGGAGGGTAAAAACGGTGAAAAATATCAAAAGTTCATGAAAGA
>JAIEDW010000090.1:12231-20454 GCA_029067805.1 Lachnospiraceae bacterium | reverse complement strand
TAGAGATGGGATATGATTATATTGCCGCATCGTTTGTAAGATGCGCGGATGATGTTTTGGCTGTCAGAAAAATCTTAGAAGAGCACGACAGTAAAATGAAGATTATCTCAAAAATCGAGAGTATGCAGGGCATTGAAAATTTGGATGAAATTATAGAAGCTTCGGACGGAATTATGGTAGCGCGCGGCGATATGGGTGTGGAAGTTCCGATGGAAGAAGTGCCAGTGCTGCAAAAGAAAATGATTACAAAAGCGGTTCGACTCGGAAAAATCGTCATTACTGCGACGCAGATGTTGGATTCTATGATTAAGAATCCAAGACCTACAAGAGCGGAAACGACAGATGTGGCAAATGCGATTTACGACGGAACATCTGCGATCATGCTCAGTGGTGAGAGTGCAGCGGGTGCATATCCGGTTGAGGCAGTGCGTACAATGGACAGGATTGCGATGCGTGCGGAAACGGATATCAACTATGCGGAACGATTTCGAAAAAAGAGTTATGATTGGGAAAGCAGCGAGGATGTGACCACTGCGATTTGTCACGCTTGCTGTACGACGGCAATCGACTTGAATGCGGCAGCAATTATCACAGTTACGATGTCGGGATTTACGGCGGGAATGATTTCTAAGTATCAGCCGGGCTGCAGGGTGATCGGATGCGCGGTTGATGAAACGGTTTACCGACAGCTTTCTATGTACTTTGGCGTGAGTTCGCTGCTAATTGAAAAGAAAGAAAATGCCGATGAACTCTTTAAGGACGCAATTCGCGCAAGCATTGAGGCAGGTTTTATCGAAAAAGGTGATACCGTGGTACTGACGGCAGGTGTGCCGCTTGGCGTTGCGGGCAATACGAATATGATACGTGTTATCGAGGGCAGTATGTTATAAGTTGAAAATATTGTAAAATACTCCATGCCCTCACACAGAAAAGAATGGAGGGTGTGGAGCATAAAACTGCTTTCACAGCGTTCTATAAAGCTTAAGCTTTAGGGGGTACATAGATGGATATTAAAGTAAACGAAATACAGCAAACGCAGCAAGTACAGCAAACACAGCAAGTGCAGCCGACAGACGACACGTTTCGGTATATGTTGGAGAGCAATATTGAAGATGCGGGGCTTGTAGAACGGCTTAATTTAATGATGCAGGAAATCACGATGCAGGGCGATAAAATTGTCAAGCGCATGGACGTGACGGATATGCGCAAGTACCGCTCGATGATTAAAGAATTTATGAACGAGATTGTTAATCGTTCGCATAAATTTTCCCGTGAGAATTTTTTGGACAGACGCGGTCGCCACAGGGTTTACGGCATTATAAGGCTTGTGGACGAAAAACTCGATGAGCTTGCGCAGGAGCTTGTCAAGGAGGAGCGCGATAAGCTTGCAATCTTGGCGAAGGTTGATGAGATAAGAGGACTTTTGCTGGACATTTTGGCATAAAGTTGGAGGTTGGTAAATGTCGGAAACAAATTGGACGGATATCGTGGGGCAGAAGCAGCTGGTCGACAATCTGCGAGGAGCTTTGAAACACAATAAGATATCTCATGCGTATTTGATACAGGGTGAAAAGCTGTCCGGAAAGAAGATGATTGCGGACATTTTTGCACGGGCGCTGCAATGCGAGGCAGAGGAAGGGGAGAAACCCTGTAATCAGTGTCGTTCTTGCAAACAGGCGATGAACAGAAACCACCCTGATATTATTTATGTGGAACATGAAAAACCAAATGTCATTTCTGTGGACAATATCAGACAGCAGATTAACGGCGATATTGCGATTAAGCCTTACAGCGGTGCGCGGAAAATCTATATCGTGGACGAAGCCGAAAAAATGAATGTGCAAGCGCAAAACGCACTTTTGAAAACGCTTGAGGAGCCGCCGGAATATGCAGTCATTCTGCTTTTGGCAACGCGTGCGGAGGCGATGCTGCAAACAATTTTGAGCAGATGCGTGACATTAAATACAAGACCTGTGCATGAGGAACCGATCAAAAATTTTTTGATGCAAAACGCAAAGATTCCCGATTACAGGGCGGCAATTTGTGCGTCGTTTGCACGCGGAAATGTGGGACGCGCAATGGAACTTGCCTCAAATGAAGTGTTTGATAATATGAAAACTTCCGTGATCGGAGCGATGAAACGCATTTTGGATATGGAGATTAATCAAGCGGCGGCAGAAGTGAAAAAAATTACCGAGGAAAAATTTGACGTGGACGATTATCTTGATTTATGTTTCATTTGGTACAGAGATGTGTTATTATATAAAGCGTGTGGAGCAGATGGAGACAGAAAACACATTATTTTTAAGGAAGATATGATGGATATTGCCGATATGGCAAAGCGATACAGTTATGACGGCATTGAACGCATCATTCATTCCATAGACAGGGCAAGGAGCAGACTTAAGGCGAATGTCAATTTTGACCTTACGATGGAGTTGATGTTTCTCGATATGAAAGCGGGATAAATAACGGGGGTACAAATGAAATTTTATCAATATGTGAAACGTCATCTGATTTTTGTAGTCTGCCTCTTGGTGATTGGATATGGGATCGTTGCATATATCCATATTGCGTGTCCCGAAAAAATCGATCAGCCCCATGCAAGAGGTGTAGCTGTGGCGTTTGCGCCAGTTTATAATGAAGACGGAAGTACGCTTCATGCAAGATTAGGGATCGGTTATCAGCAAGGGCTTTTGATTTTTGAATCCGTTGTGACGCTGTTTACGACGTTGGTGATGTATCGATTGATCGAATACTATAATATCTTCTTTGAGATAAAACGATTTTGGATTTATTTTGTGGATTTTGGCGCTGCGTCCATGCTCGCAAGATTTCCGACGCGTCTGACAGGAAGATATACACTGGATTATTTGTACATTAGGGCAAGTCATGCTACATATGATTTTTTTGATTTTTGTATCGGAATCTGTGTTGTGGGTATTTTGATTTGGATGGTACCGCTTTGTATAAAGTATTATCGCTACAAGAAGACGCACACGGCAGGCATGAATTATTGGCAAAAATTTGTGTGGGAAATGAAGTTTGCATTACAACTGCTAAAAACATCTTTTTCCCCGGTAAAAACGTGGTGGAAAGATATTGATTAAAAAAGTGAGGTATATAGATATGGTAAAAGTAATAGGTGTAAGATTTCGGACAGCGGGCAAAATTTATTTTTTTAATCCGCTGGAGTTTGAGGTAAAGCGCGGCGATCATGTGATTGTGGAAACGGCGCGGGGTATCGAGTACGGAACCGTAGTCGGAGAGCCGAGAGAGGTTGAGGATAATCAGGTAGTGCAGCCCCTAAAGCCTGTGCTGCGTGTGGCAAATAAACGCGATATGGAACAGGAGGCGGCTAATAAGCAGAAGGAGAAAGAGGCGTTCAAGATTTGCCTTGAGAAGATTAAGAAGCACAATCTCGAGATGAAGCTGATTGATGCAGAATATACGTTCGATAACAATAAGGTCCTGTTTTACTTTACGGCGGACGGAAGAATTGACTTTCGGGAGCTTGTAAAAGATCTGGCGGCAGTCTTTAAGACAAGGATTGAACTTCGTCAGATTGGCGTCCGCGATGAAACAAAAATACTTGGCGGCATCGGAATCTGTGGTCGACCGCTTTGCTGCCATACACATTTGTCGGAGTTTATTCCGGTATCAATTAAGATGGCAAAAGAGCAGAATCTGTCGTTAAATCCGACAAAAATTTCCGGTGTGTGCGGCAGATTGATGTGCTGCTTAAAGCATGAGGAGGATACTTATGAGTACCTGAACAAAAAGCTGCCAAACGTGGGCGACCATGTGACGACGGAGGACGGCTTTAAGGGTGAGGTTCACAGTGTCAATGTGCTGCGTCAGCTTGTGAAGGTGGTTATTGAAGTAAAAGATGAGAAGGAAATTAAGGAATATAAGGTAGAGCAGCTCAAGTTTAAGCGGCGCCACAGGAAGGACAAGAACGACGGCATGAGTAATGATGAGTTGAAAGAGCTGAAAGAGTTGGAGAAACTGGAGAAGCAGGAAAAACAGGAGGGGAAGTCGAAACTGGACGACAATTAATGAAAGGGAAGTTGAAAGAGAACGAGCGAATCGATGATTTGCAGCGCAACGGGTATCGGATCATTCAAAATCCCGAAAAGTTCTGTTTCGGAATGGACGCTGTGCTGTTGAGCGGATTTGCGAGGGTAAAGGAAGGCGCACAGGTGCTTGATTTGGGCACAGGAACGGGGATTATCCCGATTTTGCTTGAGGCAAAGACAAACGCGGAGCACTTTACCGCACTCGAGATACAGGAAGAGAGCGCGGATATGGCAAGGCGCAGCGTGCAGCTCAACGGGCTCGAGGATAAGATTGACATTGTGACAGGTGATATCAAGGAGGCGGACAAACTTTTTGCGGCGGCGAGCTTTGATGTCATTACCTGTAATCCGCCCTATATGATCGGGAAGCATGGGCTGACAAATCCCGACGCGCCCAAGGCGATTGCAAGGCATGAGATTTTGTGTACGCTTGAGGATGTGGTGCGGAATGCGGCAAAGCTGTTAAAACCGGGCGGGAGCTTTTTTATGGTGCACCGTCCGTTTCGTTTGGCGGAGATTATCACGGTTATGACACAATATAAGCTGGAACCGAAACGAATGCAGCTTGTGTATCCTTATGTGGATAAGGAGCCGAATATGGTGCTGATAGAGGGGTGCCGCGGCGGAAAACCGCGCATGACGGTAGAGAAACCGTTGATTATTTTTAAGGCGCCGAATATATACACAGATGAGATGTATGACACATACGGTTACTAAAAGGAGAGGTTGGATATGTCGGGAACGTTGTTTTTGTGTGCAACGCCCATCGGCAATTTGGGCGATATGACGCCTCGTGTGGTGGAAACGTTACGGGCTGTGGACTTGATCGCAGCGGAGGACACGCGAAACAGTATCAAGCTTTTGAATCATTTTGAGATACATACGTCTATGACGAGTTATCATGAATATAATAAAGTAGAGAAGGCAAAGGATCTGGTTGCGCAGATGCTTGACGGGAAAGATGTAGCGCTCATTACGGACGCTGGAACACCAGCAATCTCCGATCCAGGCGAGGTTCTGGTGCAGATGTGTCAGGAAGCGGGAATTTGTGTGACTTCTCTTCCGGGAGCTGCGGCATGTATAACGGCGTTGACGCTTTCGGGACTTTCCACAAGGCGTTTTTGCTTTGAGGGTTTTTTGCCCGCGGACAAGAAAGAAAAAAAAGAAATTTTGGAGGATCTCAAAAACGAGTCGCGCACGATTATTTTGTATGAAGCGCCGCATCATCTGGTAAGAACGCTTGAAGAACTTTATGAAGCGTTGGGCGATCGGAAAATGACGCTTTGTAGGGAGCTTACTAAGAAATTCGAGGAAGTTGTGCCAACGACAATTTATGATGCACGTGTCATTTTTGAAAGCAAGGAACCGAAGGGCGAATATGTTCTTGTCATTGAGGGCAAGAGTTTGAGTGAGCAAAGGCGTGAGAAGGCTCAGGAATGGCAAAACATTTCGATTGAGGAACATATGAAGATTTATGAAGAACAGGGACTTGACAATAAGGAAAGCATGAAAAGAGTTGCGAAGGATAGAGGAATTTCAAAACGGGAAGTCTACAAATATGTGATTGAGAAAGGGGTTAAGTGATGACATATGGAGAGAGTGTTTGAAATTATCGAGGAGCAGTTGAATTTATCCGGAATTGAGCTCAATGAGCATTTATCGATCAAGGATGATCTGGGTGTGGATTCCATTGATTTGGTGGAGCTTATCATGGCATTTGAGGATGAGTATGGCATTGAGGTACAGTATGAAGATTTGGAAAAACGAGTGAAAACGATCGGTGATATCATTGAATATTTGAGTGAACAGGGTGCGGATATCTGAAAGAATATCCGCATTTTTTTATTGTGTTCGGAATAATGTTTAATGATAAGTCGGATAAGAGGCGGCAGAATGAATTATTTATGGGGCGGAATGCTGATCATTGGGATTGTTTTTGGGGTTATTACGGGAAATACGCAGGGGATTACGGACGCTGTGCTGGAGTCATCGAAGGAAGCTGTGACGCTTGGTATTTCGATGCTCGGTATCGTTGCTTTTTGGACGGGACTGATGGAAGTCGCGGGTGAGGCGGGCGTTATCGCGGGATTGACAAGAGCGATTGCGCCTTTTATGCGCTTTTTGTTTCCGAAGATTCCAAAGGGGCATAGGGCTTTTGATTCGCTATCGGCAAACTTTGTGGCGAATATTCTGGGGCTTGGCTGGGCGGCGACGCCCGCAGGACTTCGGGCAATGAGTGATTTGGAGCAGTTGGAGCGGGAGCGTGGGAATAAGGAGTATATGGAAGAGGAGACAGCATTAGGCAGTGGAAAAAGCCATACGGTAAGAGCAAGGACTGCCAGCAATGAAATGTGCACGTTTCTTGTGATGAATATTTCTTCGTTACAGCTTATACCAGTAAATATTATCGCGTACCGCAGCCAGTACGGGAGCATTAATCCGGCGGCAGTCATCGCACCTGCGATTGTGGCGACGTTTTTCAGTACCGTGGTGGCGGTGGTGTATTGTAAGGTAATGGGTGAGAAGAAGAAAAGAGTGTAAAATGTTTTGTTGTGTTTTGGATTAAGTGTCCAATGCAGAATGGAAAAATATGAGAGATAATATTTTTGTAACGAAATGGGATATCAACATCTTGAAAGAGTATTGAGGAAAGTTATTTTTTGGGATATACTTATAGAAAAGGCAGCAAATAATACGAAAGGTGGGAAGGAACATGTCAGTATTACAGAGCAGAGTAATTCAATCCCTTGATGGTTTGTCTGAAGATAATTTGCAGTTTTTACTGGATATGATACAGCGTTTTATGAAGCCCGCGAATGAATCGAAGATAACCGGAAGTGCTATTCGCAAAATTGGCAGCTTAGAAGGTCAGGATCTTATTGATCCGGATTATGACATAGATGAATGCAATGATGAAATAGCAGAAATGTTTGGGGTACAGGACAGATGAAAATATTAATAGACACACATATCGCTATTTGGGCAGTCTTAAATGATCCGAAATTGCCAAATAAGGCGAAAAGATATTATTCTTGATGAAACAAATGAAATATTTTACAGTACGGCTTCTGTTTGGGAGATTACAATAAAGCATATGTTACACCCGGATAAAATTCGGATTAATGGCAGTCTTTTGGAAAAAGGTTGTGAAAGTAATGGGTATGTTGTACTGCCTATTTTGAATGAACATGTATCAGCATTGGAAACATTAAAGCGTTCTGAGAATGCACCTAAACATAATGATCCGTTTGATAGAATTATGGTAGCACAGGCAAAAGCGGAAGGATTAATGTTTTTAACACATGATGCCTTGATTCCATATTATGACGAATCATTTATTATTTCTGCTTAATAGATACTGATGCAATTTTCTGGGACAATATGAATTATAAAGAATTGGCAGACAGAGCAAGATATTTCAAGAAAGATAAGGAGAGACAGAAAATTATGAGTCCAATTATGAGTAAAATTGTGGAAGAGGTTGTAAATGACGAAAAAATCGAGGCAGCAAAGCGTATGTTGGAGAAAGGAAAACTCACTAAGGAAGAAATCTCAGAGGATTTGAATTTACCGTTATCTGTAGTGGAAAGTCTGGTAAATGACTTGCAATTTGTATAAATAACGATACTTTTATATTAGATTTTGAAGAATAGATAATTGAAGTTGATGAACAATTTTGTCATAGCAACGGATAAATAATTTCATATCGAATTTTAAACGCAGGAAATCTTAAGGAAAGATGTCCTGCGTTTTTTATGTCGGTACCGTTTTAACCAATTGCAATTTTATTCAAAAAAGTACAAAAATACTAGGGAAATACAAAATGCAATCAAGCTCGCGGCGCTTGGTTTTTTATCGAAATAAATTGACATAATTTTCGTATTATATTAAAATCGTTTGTAGCGATAAGAGAAGGGAGTACATTTATCGGAATGGACAACAACAATAATTGGAATTGGAACGACGGTGATGCGCGTCGGGTTTCCTCGGTGTACCAGGATGAGGATGAAACGAACGCGTTTATCTTAGTTAATCCGCCACAAAATATAGAATCACAAACGAAACAGCCGCAGACGGCAGAATCCCAAACAATAGAACAATCGCAAGCGGCAACTCCACAAAATATACAGTCACAACCAACAGA
>JAIEDW010000090.1:0-12131 GCA_029067805.1 Lachnospiraceae bacterium | reverse complement strand
ACACAGTCACAATCAACAGAACAACAACGGTCAGCAAACATACAAAATACAGAATCACAAAACGTAGCTCCACAAATAAAACAACCACAAATAATAGAGTCCACACCAATCGACACGCAAACCAACATTCCGCAGTCCGACCTTCGAGGTGAACCGCAAAACAATATTCCACAGCCCGAGTTGCACCCGGTCGTTTTGCCGCCAAATACGCGTCAATATGATAATTATAATAATCAGAATAACTATCATAACAATAAAAGCCAACATACGGACCACAGCGCGGAATTTAACGAAAAGGACATCTCCGAGAATAAAGTATCGGCAATCGCGGCGTATCTCTTAGGACCTATCGGAATTATCATAGCCCTTTTGCTCGCGCGTGACTCCGCCTACACAGCATTCCATGTGCGTCAGGCGCTCAAAATAACGATATGCAGCGTATTACTCGAACTGTTTGCGGCAGTGTTTGCGCTTTTTGGCATGATACCCCTTGTCGGGATTATCTTCCGTATGATACTTGTCTTGACAAGCGTGGCATGGTTTGGCGTGCTGATCTTGCGGCTGATCGCAATCGGACAGATAAGCAGCGGAGAGGCAAAAGAACCTGTGATTATCGGAAACTTTACATTTTTGAAATAACAAAGGATAGAACCGGAAATAACAATGAAGATATATATTGACAAAAGATTAACAAAAAAAACGGCATTGATATTAATCATTGCAATTACAATCGGAACAATATTTACACCGACTTTGAAAACCGTATACGCTGAAGAAGTCAGTCAACCAAACGAATACATCATTGCACAGGACGGAAGTGGTGACTTTTCGACGATCCAGGAGGGTGTAGATGCGGCAAAGGATGGCGATACACTGCTGATCCAAAAAGGAATCTACAACGAAGAAGTCATTATAGCAAATAAGGAAGTCAACCTGATCGGCGTTGACAAAACGTCCTGCATTATACAGTACAACACTTTAACTTACAGGCACGTACCGCTCACGATCGCTGCGGGAAAGGTTGAAAATCTTACTTTGCGCGGCACGAGCATCGGCGTTGCTCCGGAAAGTCCGAAGGATGAGGAGTTTGCGCAGATGGATGCCGAGATTTCCGCCAACCTGTGGGAGCATCAGAAAAATTACAAAGGTTATGCCGTACATATCGATCAGAACTACTTATACGAAAAACAGCTAAGCTTCAAAAACTGCCGTATCATTTCCGACAATAATCATTGTGTAGGTATCGGAACGCGCGGCTCAAGTGCGATAACATTTGAAGCGTGTGATATTATTGCAAAGGGAGAGGGAAGCTGCGTTTATCTCCACGACCCAACAACCTCCGAGGTGTGTGGTACTGTGGATTTTCGCATGACAGATTGTAAGTTGACGAGTTACGTTTCCCCGTTTGTCATGAACATGCAGTCATTGATGCCCGAAGAAAACTTTATCGCGCTGACCTTTCAAAATGTGACGGTATACAGTAAAAATGCAAAGAATGTAAAGCTGGATGGAAGAAAAAGCCGTTATATCGAAGTATACAATGCAAGCGGTGATTTCGGTGAAGGCTGGTGCGGACTGAACGGATATTATCTGACCGCGGAAAGCGCGGGCAATACACTTGATGAAATGAATGCGTATTACTAAGTGTGTATTTAAGCGAGACGGCGGTATTTCTGGCGCACTTTCTTTTCCGAAAGACGGCTGCGAAGCTCTTGATAGTATTCATATTTACTGATCGGAAGCGTTTCCCCGGTTGTTAAGATTACGTGGCTGCGATAAAAAGCGGTCACGTATTTTTCGTTGACCAGATACGACTGGTGGATACGGAAAAAATTGCCTGTTTTAGAGGAAAGGGATTCCGCAACCTCGTCCAGCTTTTTGTAGAACCGGTTGTCCTGCCGCGAATCGGAGCAATGAACATGTGTGCAGCGTCCCTCGGAGGAAAAATAGCGAATCGTTTCAAGCGGAATGTGAACGTAGGAAGGGCGTTTGTAATAAGAAAACGTGCTTTCTTTATGAAAAGAAGCTTCATACGCAAGAAACGCATATGCCCAAAGCTGTTTCGTATTTCTGTTAGGGATTGTGTAAATCGGTTCCAAAAGCATATCATCGACAGGCTGCGCATAATCATGATTGTGAAAGACAACGGAAACAAGGTTTGGATTCCGTTTTTTTAATGCGAGCGCCGCCGTGCGGATAAGCCCACATTCCCCCATCATATCATAAAAAAACAGATCAAAACAGCGATGCTGTACGCAGTGTCGAAGTTCTGTCGTGTTGTGGCAGCAGTAGATATTGTAATCAATGCCGCGCGTATCAAAACATCTGCAAAGCTCCGCGTGCAAAAAGCGAAGCTCCGCATCATTCTCAAAACAAATTCCGATATTGGTCATGTGAGTAATCCAATCCTTTCTTAATATTATAAATTAAAAATTTTATGGAAAATCAGGCGAAATGCCTTAACAGATCAGATAAGAAAGCGTAGTGGCTGGGATTCATCAAGACACCACAAAGTGGTTTTGCATGGCTTGATGCATGTAACAGGAAGCCGAAGGCTGAACTGTTACGATATACAAGACATAGCATACGTAAAAATCATCAAAAAGAAAATAGTACTTTGGTACCAAAATCTAATCTATTTGACAATAAATTAACAAACATGAACGGCGCAAAAAAGAAATATACATAGACTAAGCTTTATGAAACAAAGAAAGTGTAAGACCATGGCACAACTGTCAAATATATTGATTCCCGCGCTTATTTTTTATATTGTGGCGATGGGACTTTCTCAAAAAAAAGATATCTATGCGAGCTTTACAAGGGGCGCAAAGGACGGAATGAAGACCGTGGCAGGGATTGTTCCAACACTGATTGGATTGATGATCGCAGTCGGGGTGCTGCGGGCCTCAGGATTTTTAGATTTTGTCGGGGAGTTTATGGGAAAAGGCATCGGATTGTTTGCCACAGGTTTTCCAAATGAACTAATTTCGCTGTTTATCGTAAAGCTCTTTTCCGCGTCGGCGGCGACAGGGCTTGCGCTCGACATTTTTAAGGAGTACGGCACCGATTCGTTTGCGGGGCTTGCGACATCGCTTGCACTTGCGAGCACGGAAACCGTATTTTACACCATGTCGGTTTATTTTATGGCAGCAAAAGTCACAAAAACGCGCTGGACGCTTGGCGGCGCGCTGCTCTCTACGTTTGCTGGACTTGTGGCAAGTGTAGTGCTGGCGGCGCTATGGTAATTTTTACCATGATATAAAATTTCAATTGTAAAAATTTTGATAATTTTCAATAAAATAATTGAAAAAAATTGCAAATAGTTATATAATTTATACAAATAAAACTCCTATCATGAACGAAGGATGGGTGACGGATATGAATAGAATTTTAATAGCGGAAAGCGACGCGGGACTTTCACACAGGCTTAGGGAGGCATTTGTAGATGGCAGCAGCTATGTGATGTGCTGTGATACGATAAAACAGACGGAAACCATGTTGGAATACGAGGATTGGACACTTGCGCTGGTTGATGAAAAAATGATGGACGGCAGCGGTTTTAAACTGCTGGACGAAATCGGGGGAGATACCATTTTAATGATGATTCTGAACGAGAATACTGTTCCGAATCTCGAGCGGTTTTATGAATATGGCATAGTGGATTATATCAATAAGCCGTTTAACCCGACAGTCCTCAAGGCAAAAGTTTTTACACAGCTCAAGCACAAAAGCGATGAGTTCAAGGTTGGTTCAAGTGCTTGTTTTGATGCGCTCGGCGTGGCATCCACCGAATTTATGGCGGGCGACGAGATTGTGCGGATCGATAAATATGAATTTGATTTTCGCAACAAACAATATAAATATGAGGGAAACAGCGTAATGCTCGATGATCTGGAGCAGAATCTTTTGCAGCTCCTTGTTGAAAACAGGGATGTTGTGCTCAAGAAATATACACTTTTGGAAAGGCTTCGGATTGGAAACGATATCAAGATTAATTGTGAGCATCTTGCGGAAGCCGTTCAGATTTTGATTGAAAAGCTGCATGCATTTAAGTACATAAAAATTATATATGCCATCGGGTATATGTGGGCATCTCACGAGGAAGCATAAAAAATACTAATAAAAGTTTTAAAATAAAGCTTTTTTTAGTAGAAAAGACGGTTTTTTGCGAATCTATTGACATTTCTCCAAAAAAAGAAGATACTGATAAACAGTGTAGAATAAACCTTACCAATAGGAGGAATGAACGTGTTAAGAAAAGAAGTTGTAGTAAAAAACATTGATAAAAAATACGACCACCCATTGGCTGAGATTGTCCAGATTGCAAGCCAGTATAAGAGCGAGATTCTGCTGGAATATGACAAGTACAAAATTAACGCAAAGAGCATTATGGGAATTATTGCTTTTAATCCTTCTGAGGGTATGAATGTCACGATTGCGGCGGACGGAATGGATGAGGGCGATGCAGTAGATGCACTTGGGAAATTTCTGGAATGCGAATAACTGATTTAAAATAGAAAGCCTGATCCGTATGATCGGGCTTTTTTTGCTTGTTTTTGTATAAAACAATATACAATTCTTAAAAAATATGGTATAATGTCGGCAGACATTATACACGCCCGAATGGGCATAAATATACCGTAATTGCGAAGCAATTATGGTATACTATTTGTGATTTTTTAGACGACACGGCGTAATATATTCATAAATCATAAGAAAATGCGTACAATAACAGCAATAATCTTTAAAAACCACAATGGAGGGTCAATGATGAGAGTTGCTTTTTATTCTACGAAACCATATGATAAAATATATTTTGAGCCGTTAAGTCATCAATACGATATTGAGCTGCATTTTTTGGAGGCGCCTTGTATTGAGGAAACCATTTCGCTTGCGGCGGGGCATGATGCAGTCTGCATCTTTGTCAACGACTATATGAACGAAAAAATGATAGAAAGCGCTGCCGAGATGGGAATCCGTGTTATTTTGTTAAGGAGCGCCGGTTTTAATAATGTAGATATCAAAGCGGCGGCAAAGCACAATATCCCCGTTTTGCGCGTGCCAAGCTATTCGCCCGAGGCTGTGGCGGAATACGCAATGGCAATGCTTCTGACTGTCAATCGCAAGACTCATCGCGCGTACACCCGCACCAGAGATTTCAATATGAGTATCAACGGCTTTATGGGGACAGATTTACACGGAAAAACAGCGGGCGTCATTGGCACAGGAAAGATCGGACAGGCGATGATCAATATTTTAAAAGGCTTTGGAATGCATATTCTTGCCTATGATCCCTATCCGAATCCATCGCTCGGGGTGGAATATTGCACAGAAGAACATTTATTTAAAAATGCCGATGTGATAACACTGCATTGTCCGCTTACGGCGGAAACGAAACACATCATACAGGCAAAATCGATAGAAATAATGAAAGACGACGTATATTTGATCAATACTTCGCGCGGTGATTTGATCCGGACCGAAGATTTGATCGATGGGCTGCTAAAAAAGAAATTTGCGGGCGTGGGAATCGACGTGTACGAGGAAGAAGGCGGTGTATTTTACGAGGATTGCTCAAATGAGATTATTGCTGACGAAAATCTGGCAAGACTCATGACATTTCCAAATGTGCTTGTGACATCGCATATGGGATTTTTCACAAGAGAAGCGGTACATGCGATTGCGGAAGTCACACTGGAAAACGCCGATGCTGTGAACAGGGGATTGGAACTTGTAAATGCGGTACAACCGTCAAACGAAGGATAAATTTTTTCTTGTTGGCGACAGAAAGGAATTTTAAAGTGGAGTGCAGAATCATTAAGCCTATGCGAATTATGGTCAGACCGGCATATCGTGAAGAGTGGGATGATGCGATGGCGCTTGCATGGCGCGTTTTTATGCAGTTTGAGGCGGGGGATTATACCCCCGAGGGCGTGGAAAGTTTTCAGGACTTTATCACGGATTCCGTGCTCTACCGCATGTTTATCATGGGGGAATATCAGCTTTTCGGAGCATACGACAACGGACGCATGGTAGGCATGATCAGTCTTCGAAACGAAACGCACATTTCTCTTCTGTTTGTCGATGCGGCGTATCACAGAAAGGGAATTGGACGAAAGCTGATCCAGTATGTGAGCGATTATGTGCGCACGGAAGAGGGACGCGACTTTATTACAGTGAACGCAGCGCCGTATGCGGTGGGATTTTATCATCGGATCGGCTTTGTAGATACAGACGAAAGACAGTTTAACGACGGGATTTGGTATACCCCGATGGAAATGATTGTGAAATAATTAACATAGGAGGCGAACAAAAATGGCAACAGAATACATCACAAGTAAAAATATGGTCAATCTGATTTATGAAACGATGAGGGCAATGAACAAATCAGCAGCGCATCACGGTATGCGTGTGAGTTATATCATGGCAAAGCTTCTTTCAAAGCGAAATCAGAATGAAAAGTACGAGATCGCGGATTTTATGATCCTTGCGATGCTGCATGATATTGGAGCGTTCAAGACAGATGATGTCCGGAAACAGCTTACCTATGAGGCGAAAAAAACACTTCCGCATTCTGTATACGGGTATCTTTTCTTAAAGTATCTCTCTCCCTTTGGAGAGCCGTCAAAGATGATCCTCTATCATCATATGGATTATACCACGACAAAGGACCTGGATTACCGTTACCGGTTTGAACTTGAGGTTCTGAAGATTGCGGAAATCATGGATATCTGGTACAAGGCGTTTGGAGATGAATTTGATTATTCCATGATCGACAAATATTCCGGCACCAAATTTGATCCGAAAGCTGTTGAGCTGTTAAAGAAGACCGTTGCGGAGGACGACTTTTTTGAGCGTATCAAGGACGGCACGTTCAAGGAGGAATTTGATGAGTATATCGAATATGTGCTTCTTTCCGACCTGGAGAAGGAAAAGTATCTGAAAATGCTCATGTACTTTACCGGACTCAAAAACGAAAATATGGTTGCGGAAACGATTGCGACGATTTCGATGTGCCGTGAGATGGGAAGAAAACTTAGTCTGAACGAGCACGACAGGAACGAAGTTTACTACGCGGCGATTTTGCATGACATTGGAATGCTTGCGATTCCCGATGAGCTGGTAAATGCTCCGAGAAGGCTTGACGAGGAAGAAAAGAACCTGATCAAAACGCATGTTGAGATTATGGAAAAAATGCTTGAGGGTAAGATTTCAGAGAATATTATCAAAGTTGCGGCGGCACACCACGAGCGGTTTGACGGCAGTGGTTATCCGAAGGCACTCAAAGCATCGGCTATGTCAAATAAAGAGGCGATCCTGCAGCTTGCAGAATACGTCGTTAACTCGTTGGAGGAAAAGCCGTACAGAAGAGCGTATACAAAACAGGAGGTCATCGACAATTTAAACAATGGCATTATATCAGGTCAGTACGAGGCGATCGTGACCGATACGCTGCTCAAAAATTTCGATGACATTATCGAACATGCGCAGGACAAGGCGGATGTAGCGCTTGTTACATATCAAAAACTGCTGAGAAATTATAAACAGGTATATAGCAGCCTGGCGTAAGAGAAAAGAGGATACCAAATGTTTAAGTTGGAAAGTCCATTCATGAATTTTTTGAACAAAGTCGCGGATGTGATGATCTTGAGCGTGGTCTTTATGCTTGCCTGTGTTCCTGTATTTACTGCGGGCGCGGCGCTTACCGCGGCATATTATATGGGCTTTAAGATGGTCAAAAACGAGGAAACCTATATCATAAGGGGATTTTTCAAGGCCTTTAAAGAGAACTTTAAACAGGCGACGATAATCTGGCTCTTGGTACTGCTTCTTGTGGCTGTGATGGCAGTGGACTATCGAATCATTCTCTACTCGGGTATTTCGTTCGCATCGTGGATGCGGATTGCAACGTTGACCGTTACAGTCATTGTGCTGCTTGGCATTGTGTTTGTGTTTCCGATGCAGGCGCGTTTTGAGAATACCGTAAAAAACACGATCAAGAACGCGTTTTTGATGGCACTTTCGCATCTGCCGAGTGCGTTTCTTCTTATAATAGTGTATGCGGTGCCCTATTTGATCCTTTACTTTGTGCCGCAGCTTTTGCCGGCAGTATTTCTGCTCGGGTTCGGGTGCATCTTTTACTTCAAGAGCTTCGTGCTTTTGCGGGTATTTAAGAAATACGAAACAACGCCCGAAGAAGCGATTGCGGAACCGGATACAGAGGAAACGATACAAGAAAATATGGATGCGGAAACCGAACCTGCTGTGGAGAATCATGCAGACTAGGCAATCTGCATAGGATAAGTAATTGAAATTGTTCAAATTGCTCAGCGAATAGGGAAAATTTTGGATTCACCCCCATTCGGTGAGCAATTGTTACATAAGCCCATAAAAATCTTTGTTAAATTGTAGCATAGCATTTTGTGAAGTTTTCCTCTATACTAATCATATATAAATGCCGATAAGAAAATTTATCGGTAAAAAATAATAATAGGAGGCTATAAAAATGGCAAGTTTATCATTAAAGAATGTATGCAAGGTATATCCGAACGGCTTTGAAGCAGTAAAGAACTTCAATCTTGAGATCGCTGACAAAGAGTTCATCATCTTCGTTGGACCTTCCGGATGCGGTAAGTCTACAACACTTCGTATGATCGCAGGTCTTGAGGATATTTCATCAGGCGAATTGAAGATTGGTGACAGAGTAGTAAATGACGTAGAGCCTAAGGACAGAGATATCGCGATGGTATTCCAGAACTACGCTCTGTATCCGCATATGTCAGTATACGACAATATGGCATTTGGTCTGAAGTTAAGAAAGGTACCGAAGCCTGAAATAGATAAGATGGTTAGAGATGCAGCAAAGATCCTTGACCTTGAGAAACTCCTTGACAGAAAGCCGAAGGCTTTGTCAGGCGGTCAGAGACAGCGTGTTGCCATGGGTCGTGCAATCGTGCGTAATCCGAAGGTATTCCTCATGGACGAGCCGCTTTCAAACTTGGATGCTAAGCTCCGTGTACAGATGCGTATCGAGATTGCAAAGCTTCATCAGAGACTCGGCACAACCATCATCTACGTTACACATGACCAGACAGAGGCTATGACACTTGGTACACGTATCGTTGTTATGAAGGACGGTATTGTACAGCAGGTAGATACACCGCAGAACTTATATGATAAGCCACAGAACTTGTTCGTTGCAGGTTTCATGGGTTCTCCGCAGATGAACTTCGTTGATGCACAGGTAGAGGTAAAGGGCGACACAGCTTGCTTAAACGTAGCAGGTCTTTCAATTGCACTTCCTCCTTCAAAGTCTAAGAAGTTGATCGACGGCGGCTACGGCGGAAAGAAAGTAACATTCGGTATCAGACCTGAGGATATCTATGATTCTCAGATGATGGTAGAGGCAAAGGCTGACAGCACATTCGAAACAACAATCCGTGTATACGAGCTTCTCGGTGCGGAAGTATTCTTATATGCTGATATCGCTGAGTTCCCGATTACGGCAAGAGTTGATCCCAGAACAACAGCAAGACCGGGCGACAAAGTGAAGTTCGCGATTGATGTTGAGAAGATTCATGTATTCGACAAAGAAACAGAAAAGGTTATCACAAACTAGTGTTCGGATAAGATATATGATGAATAGATACCCCCGATAGGTTTTCTGTCGGGGGTTTCGTATGAGAAGAACTTCTGAATTTCGCAAGAAAAAAGGGGACAAAGAATGATTTCAAATCAAATAATCCAATCAAGTATAGATGAACTGAAAAGTATCACAAAGGTTGATTTCTGCGTGATCGATATGGACAGTATTGTGGTGGCGACCACGTTTGACGGTGAAGGCGTTTCGCGGGAGCTGGTCGATCATTTTATTGCTTCGCCGGCGGACAGCCAGACGGTGGGGGATTACCATATGCTCAAAATCAAGGAGGAAGGCGAAGTGGCTTATGTTCTGGTTTCTAAGGGGACAGGCACTGATGCCTATATGATCGGAAGGATTGCTGTCAGTCAGATACAGAATCTGGTCATCGCGTATAAAGAGCATTTTGACAAAAACAACTTTTTTCAAAATCTTCTACTGGACAATCTGCTTTTGGTGGACATCTATAATCGTGCCAAAAAGCTGCACATCGACTTTGATACCCCCCGCGTCGTATATTTGATCGAAACGCAGAACGATAAGGATAATGTATCGATGGAGATTTTAAAGAATATGTTTGAGAACCAGTCAGGACATTATCTGACGGCAGTGGAGAAGAAAAACATTATTCTTGTGAAGGAAGTGAACGCACAGGATGCTTATGACGAGGTAGAGCAGACGGCAGAGGTCATCGTCGATATGATGAACGCGGAGGCGATGCTGATCACCCGCGTTTCCTACGGTACCATTGTAAGTGAACTCAAAGAAGTGTCCAAGTCTTATAAAGAGGCAAAGATGGCGATGGATGTAGGCAAGATTTTCTATATAGAAAAACCGATCAACGCTTACAGTATGCTTGGGATTGGCAGACTAATCTATCAGCTTCCTGTCAATCTCTGCCGTGTGTTCATAAAGGAAATCTTCGGCGACAATGTTTTGGAAGATTTGGACGATGAGATGCTCACGACAGTTCAGAAGTTTTTCGATAATAATCTGAACGTGTCGGAAACCTCAAGGCAGCTTTTCGTGCACAGAAACACGCTCGTGTACCGCATCGAAAAATTACATCAGACCACAGGGCTTGACATCAGAAAATTCGAGGACGCGCTCACGTTCCGAATTGCGCTCATGGTGGTTAACTATATGCGGTATATTGATTCGATGGAATAAAAAGCAAGCCAAATATACAGTTCTAAACCCCCCGTGTTGGACATACATTAGAGTATGCAGCATATTTGTGCAGAGGCATAAATTTGCAAGTGTTGGCAACATGGGGGTTTTTTCATGCAGTTTTTTTATATAGATTATATGAACGGCGACCGAAAAGAGCGAAATGTAGGTTTTTTGCGGGTGGAGCGCAGCGGCGTGTGTGTGGGATTGCGCGGTGTGCCCGCACAGTGCGGGAAACGATGCAGCGTGTATGCCGTCGGAGACGACGGGGAACGGTGGTGTATCGGTGATGTAGCACTCAAAGATGGATACGGGATGGGCAAGCTTTCCTGGGGAGAGAACAGAGGATTTGAGAAATGCGTGCGCGTGGAGGTGCCGTTCTATAAAAACAGAAAAGGAGTGTGTGTGTTGCGGGAGAGCACACATCGGGAAGATTCGTACCGAGAGAGCAAGCCCTCCATGGACTTCCAAAAAGTGACACGTGTGTCGGAAACGGAGTTTGAACCGGAACCCGTAAATGAGGCTCCGGATTTACCGGATAAAATTCCAAAGGATAAGTGGGAACAGCTTGTGGACACTTATCCCCATGTACATATTTTCCCGGAGGCGCAGTCACTGTTGATTAAACCAAAAGATCTTGTAGTGCTGACACAGCGGTATCACAGTCTGATCTCCAATTCGTTTGTGCTGCATTCTTATTATAATTACCGGCAGTTGCTGCTGTTTCGGTTTGACGAAAAGCAGACGTCGGAAAATGAGGTAAGAGCAGCCGACCTTGAAGACACAAAGACGACCTATTATCTCGGTGTTCCCGGAATCTACTATGAAAGGGAAAAACGAATTGCCTTGATGTTTGGGTTTGAGGGATTTGATATTGGTGAGGCGCGAATGTGCGAGGAGAGCAAACGCGAAATTTATGAAGGATGCTTCGGATATTACATGAAACAGGTTGAAATCTAGTCAATGCCTCTTAAATGTGTGTTGGGAATGTAGGAGCGGCACAATCGTTCAAAGCGCGCAAGTGTATCCGCGTCATGCGCGTGGAATCCCTTGCGAAAAACGCCGTCGCTCTCAACATAAGACTGAAGATAATAAGCATTTGCGCCCGCGATCCAATTGCAGATTGCCAGAATGTCCGCCTCGTCATGCAGTTCACGGACGAGCGTTGTGCGAAATTCGTAGGAAAAACCGCTCTCTTCCGTACAGGATTGTGACAAAAGGAGCGTGGCGGAGCGTTGAATATCGGCAATATCATAAGAAACGGAAACGTCTGAAGTATTAAAACTGACAGTTGTGTCATATTTTTCGACACAATTTTTAA
>JAIEDW010000009.1 GCA_029067805.1 Lachnospiraceae bacterium | reverse complement strand
ACCTTATCTCTTCCGATTGTCTTTTGTGTCGCGATAATCTGACGGTTTAAATTTGTCAGCGATACTTTGTCATCATCAATCAAGTCAAATGCCCCGACGCCGCTGCGCACAAGCGCTTCACATGTATATCCTCCCACACCGCCGATTCCGAAAACCGCGACTCTTGCGGCGGACAGCTTTTTGACTGCCTCTTCTCCAAGCAGCAATTCCGTTCTCAAAAACTGCGTCATCATGTATGCACTCTCTCCTTTTCCCTAATCGCTTTCGCCAATGCATTAAGAACCCTCTTTTTATCCGTACTCCAACGCGGCGCGACAAGCGTTGACCGCGCCCCATCTCCTGTCATGCGATGGATGATCATATTTTCGGGGAGCAGCGCAATACAGTCTGCCACCAGCGTTACATACTCCTGCATTTCCAATGTTCGGAATGTCCCTTTTAGATACTCCTTTTCCAAATCGGTTCCTTTGATCACATGCAATAATTGCAGCTTGATTCCGTCCGCTCCGCTTTTCCCCACATAAGAAACGGTGTTTTTCATCTCTTCTGCCGTTTCGCACGGAAGTCCGAGAATCACATGGACAATTACCTGTATGTTCGCTTTTTTCAACCGCATCACGGCATCATCATAGACGGAAAGCGGATATCCTCTGCGAATATAATCTGCCGTTTTTTCGTGAATCGTCTGCAATCCAAGCTCCACCCAGACAGGCTTTTCTTGATTCAGCTTTGCAAGCAGCGCCACAACCTCATCGGGCAGACAATCCGGTCTTGTCGCAATCGAAAGCGCCACTACGTCCGGACAGGACATCGCTTCTTCGTACAACGCTCTTAACCGCTCCACAGGTGCGTATGTATTCGTAAATGCCTGAAAATAGGCAATGTACTTTCCGTCACGACATTTTTGCTCTATCCGCTTTTTTCCGCGCTCAAGCTGCTCGGTAACAGAAAGCGTGCTGCTCTCGGCAAAATCACCGGAGCCGGCTCCCGAGCAGAAAATACAACCCCTTGTTCCCAAGGTTCCATCCCGGTTTGGACAGGTAAAGCCGCCGTCCAACGCAATTTTATAAACCTTCTGTCCAAAGGTGTCTTTCAGATATTGGTTCAATGAATAGTATTCCACGCTGTCAAACCTCAAATACCGTCTTTCTGCCCTCAATATAGTCCTTCGCGCACAAAATCGAATTCTCCACCATATTTGCCACTGCCTCGTCCGTATAAAAAGCAGTGTGCGGCGTGACAAGAATATTCGAATACGATTTCAACACGGCAAGCTGCGGATTGTTTAACGGTTCGCCCATGCGGTTAAAATAATAAAGTCCACTCTCCTGTTCAATCACATCAAGTCCCGCAAAACCGATTTTTCCGCTCTCAACCCCGTCAATAAGCGCCTGTGTGTCAATCAGAGAGCCTCTTGCGCAGTTGATCAGAATAACACCCTGTTTCATTTTGTCGATTGCGGCTTTGTCAATCATATGATAATTATCCCCTGTTGCGGGTGCATGAAGCGAAACAATATCACAGTCTGTGAAAATTTTATCAAGCTTTACGTACTCCGCATATTCGCGTACCGCATCGCTCTCATAAATGTCATACGCAAGTATTTTACAGCCAAAGCCGCGCAAATGCTCGATGACAGTCTTTCCGATTTTTCCCGTACCGATAATGCCTACCGTACAGTTTGGAAGCTCCGTTCCGATTTTCCCCTTCAATGTAAAATCCTGCACTGCCGCTGTCTGCATAATATGTTTTAGCTTGCGGCAGCCGATCAGCATCATCATGATCGTGTAATCCGCCACGCTTGACGGCGAATAAGTAATATGGATCACACCCATACCCAGACTTTTTGCATAGGCGTAATCAATATGGTCATAGCCGATGGTTCTGGTCGCAATACACTTCACGCCGATTTCATGCCAGCGATCTATCATTTTTTTGTCAATCACAGTCGTGATGATATTGACAACGTCAAATCCTTTCGCATTGTCAAGATTTTCCATACAAGGGGTTTCGTTCGTGTATTCCCACGCAACATCATATTTTTTACAAAAGCGCTCAAAATCCGGTTTTTCATCAAAATCGCGCATACTATATACATAAACTTTCATCTTTGAAAACCATGCTCCTTTCAAAATCCGTTACTGTTTATTATACTGCTTTTCCCTCGGTTTTTCTACACGTTTTTGTATCAATCCACAGTTGATTTTAAGGATATTGGTCAATTTTTCATTGATTGTTGATCCATTGAACCTATGTTAAAATAAAAACAAAGCCTAAATGCACAAATTTGCAGACTTTAACAGGAATGGGGGATTATTATGCTTGACAGAGAAAAAGTCGGAAATGCAATCGCGACACAGCGAAAACAAAAAGGAATGACCCAACGGCATCTTGCCGATATGCTCAATGTATCTTATCAAGCAGTTTCAAGATGGGAACAGGGACTCAGCCTCCCCTCCGTCGATATGATCTATGAAATCGCGCGGACACTGGATACAACGGTCGACTTTCTGCTCAACGGACTTTCCAATGAAAAAAAGACCATTACGTACATGGACACAGGACTGGATGTCAGAAAGCTTTATCTGACTAAAAGAAGGCTGGACGAACTGATTACCGAGGACGAGAGGCTGCTCTACGCCCACTATACAGACCCTGTATTTTTCAAACCGGGGATTGCCCAAATGGAGGACCCTGTCTGTGTACTTGCCACGCACGTTCCCGGTTCAAAGGAACGCTTTGCAATGGAACACGGATATGATCGTGAAATCTGTCTTGATCTGGCGGCAAATGCTACAAACAATCTTGCCCGTTTTGGCATAAAACCGACCCTTTTTCAGGCGCATGTCGTTTGCGGAAACAATGATAGCGGACAGCTTTTGATGATGGGCGAGGCATTCAAAGAATTTTGTGAGTACAATAAAATGATATTTGCGGGCATGGAGGTTGCCGCACAAGCGGTTAACTATCAACCGATTGAATACAAAATCAGCGCGACGATCATCGGAATGACAGACAAAAAAAACATTCTCACAGGGAACGAAATCGCTCCCGGAGATTGCATCATCGGGCTGCACTCAGACGGAATCTACGCGACAAGTTATCCGTTTGTCAAGGTAATGATTGAAAAAAAGCCTGAAATGCTCTACGCAAAGATAGATGACAAACATACCTTTATGGACGCATTGATAGAGCCAAACGCCGCCTACCTCGATGCGGTTACAGAGTTAGTCGCAAATAACCTAATACACGGCATTTTTATTGTTACAAATTCCCTGTTCAATTCAAGTGTCTATTTCACGATGCCGGAAGGACTTAGCGCGTGCATCTGTATTTCCAAAGTTCCGCGCCTGCCGCTGTTTCGCTATCTGCATGGATTGAATCTGATGAACGAGGAAACGCTTCTGTGGAATTTTTCACTCGGAATTGGAATGCTCATTGTTGTTGCAAAAGACCAAAGCGAGCGCGCTATGGAAATCATCGAGCAGTATCATCGATGCAGCATCATTGGAAGAATCGAAAAAAACACGGAATATCCGGACCAAAAAGTTCGAATGGAGGGTTCAATCAAATGGTAAAAGCAAGTTTTCGTAACGGATATTTGTTATTCTTTTTTGTTATCCTTTCTTTTATTTCCAGCGAAATCGTCATTCAGGGAAATGACTATATCGCTACTGCTGCCGACACAATGTTTGCGGGAGAGCCGATTCATTTTTCAGCATTTATCATCCCGCTTCTTGTGTTGGTTGTGCTTGGCACGATAACAGCGTATTTTAAGAGTATCTCAGGAAAACATTACAGTGCGGCGGTACAAAAAGAGGTTCGCGCCTTTCTCGGAAATCATCTTGTCTGTCTGCCCTTTTCTTACTTTGATGAAAAAGGCGCAGGAAATATTATGACAAGACTCATCTCCGATATGGAAGAATTGGGACGCTTTTTCTCAGAAATTCTGCCCGAGCTGCTTGTCAATATCATCACCGTATTGACAGCGACGGTATACTTTGTCAAAATGGACCCCCGCTTAATCATCGTACTGTTTGCCAGCTATCCTCTGATGTTACTTGTAACGGATTTTCTGTCCAAAAAACTGGCAATGCTTGCGCAGAAACTCCGCGTACATATGGACGAGCGAACAGAGCTGGCAAATGACGCAATCAACGGAATCGTAGTCGGCAGAAGCTACAATCTGTATCCGCTGCAAAAACAAAAAATCGACACGGTGATCGATAATATGGTCGCGCAGGCATGTAAAAGCACACGCATTTCTTCCCTAAGCTGGGTGCTCAAAAATGTGATCACCACCATTCCCGTAATCGTATGTTATCTGTTTGCGCTGTATGAAGTCGTAAACGACAGGATTACCATCGGGGAATTGCTTGCCTTTTCGGTACTTCTCGGCAGAATTTTAGGTCCGCTCGGCGATATCATTTTCTGCGCCAATGACTTCCGTGAAATCGGCGTATCGCTAAAACGAATCCAGGAAATCTACCGCCAGCAACCCGAGCGGTCAGACGGAAGCGACTATGCCCCGCTCTCTTGTGATACAGATGGTTACGCGATCACATGGGACAATGTCACGTTTTCTTATGACAAGGAGCAAACCCGACAGGTGCTAAACGGCGTAACCTTTTCTCTTGAGGCAGGCGCTCATATTGCCTTTGTAGGCGGCTCTGGAGAAGGAAAGTCGACAATCTTTAAGCTGCTCTGCGGTTTTTATGAAAAAAGCGGCGGTGAATACAAACTGTTCGGACATTCTTTCGACCAATGGACACTCCAAGCGGCAAGAAGCTGTTTCTCAGAAGTTTCCCAAAATGTATTTTTGTTCCCCGAATCGATTCGGCAAAATGTCGCCTGCGGAAAAGAACACGCTACGGAGGAAGAAATCATCACTGCCTGTAAAAACGCAAATATCCATGATTTTATCATGCAGCTTCCCGAACAATATGACACGCTTGTCGGCGAGCGCGGTGTACGTCTTTCCGGAGGGCAAAGGCAGCGCATTTCCATTGCAAGAGCATTTTTGAAAAATGCGCCGATCCTGCTTTTAGACGAGCCGACTGCCGCGATTGATATCGAATCGGAAGCTAAAATACAGGAGGCGCTCGAAAGGATAACAGCCCACAAAACCGTTATCACCATAGCGCACCGTCTTTCCACAGTGCAAAACGCGCAGCGGATCTATGTCGTAAACGGCGGTAAGATTGCGGAGTCCGGCAGTCATCAGGAATTATTGGAGCAACATGGAATTTATGCGGAACTATATGGAAGGGAGCTTGCAAAAAATGTTTAAGACGTTTTTCCGTTTTATGAAGCTTATGGGAAAAAGACTTCCCATTTACTTATTGGCAATTCTTTTGTCTACGCTGGGACAGGCGGGCGGCAGAATCGCTAATTCCTACCTCTTAAAACATGTTATCACGGCAGCACAGGCCGGCAGTATGGAACACGTTTTTGCACCGGTGTTCGGAACGTTCGCCGCTCTGGTATGTTGTCTGCTGCTCTGGCGTTTCAGTATCATACGCTATAATATTGAAGGACGGACAGCTACCGGTACAGTCGAAAAGCTTGTATTTTCCAAGGCAATGCGGCTGCCTATGTCCTACTATGAGCAAAACCACAGCAGCAATTTTATGTCAACCCTTATTTTTGACACGCAGAAAGCCTCCGATATCTACACCTCAAGACTGCGGCGCCTTCTTGCCTCAATCCTTTCTGCCATTGTCTATCT
>JAIEDW010000089.1 GCA_029067805.1 Lachnospiraceae bacterium | reverse complement strand
GTAATCTGCGCCGCAATTACCTCAAAGATGAATAAGACGAATTTACCGACACATATCGAGCTGAATGCGGGAAATTACGATATTGTAAAGGATTCCGTAATCCTGTTGGAGCAGCTTCGGACGATAGACAAAAAACGCTTAAAGGATAAGGTGTGCCACTTGGACACTCCTATTATGCAAAGGGTAAACAGAGCCTTGCAGATCAGCCTTGAGCTTGATACATAGGGCTTATAAAGAGAGAATATTGTGCAGCATGACCGTTATGGAATAGGTATAATGGTTTTGCTGCATATTTTTTTTGATATAAATATCCGTTTTCTTTTTCTGCAAAATAATGTATACTATATATAAACAAAAGAAATGGTTAATGGCTATTGAAATTAATCTTTTAAATATGAGTAGGAGATATTGGATTGAATTTTGAATGGGATGAGGATAAGAATCAACTGAATATTAAAAAACATGGGATTGATTTTGAAACAGCAATGTTGGTTTTTAATGATTTACAGCGTATTGAAATATATGATGTGGAACACAGTATCAATGAAGACCGTTATAACACGATTGGAATGGTAAATGATGTACTGTTTGTTGTTTATACAGAACGGAAGGAAAATATACGTTTAATATCGGCAAGACTTGCCACAAAAATAGAAAGGAGCATTTATTATGATACGGAAAGTTACTTTGGATAGAAATCAAAAACCTACAAAGGAACAAATCAAACAAATAGAGGACGCAGCAAAGAGAGAGATTGTATTTGATGAAGATTCTCCCGAACTTACACCTGCAATGGAAAAAGCGTTTCGTTTGGCGGCAAAAAATCGCAATACACAAAGAAAAGCGAATATATCTTGATTCTTCATTTACATGTTTATAATATAACTATAGGTAAAAAGTAACAAAAAAAGAATGACAATACAGAAAAAAATTGAGCTCTTGTGCAGCATGACCGTTATGGAACAGGTTAAAACGGTTGTGTTGCGCATTTTGTTTTGCGGGAAAAGATTGTTAAATAAATATCTTGTGCAAAAAGCACAAAAAAGGCACGGCGCACACTTGAAAAAATAGGCAAAGAGTGGTATTATAGATATAATTTATTTTTTTATAACTAGTGAATGGCGCTGGGGTAGTTATCAAGGCATCATTGTCAAGCGACGCTGTTTTACCAATGATAGAAAAATGGATGGTAACAAGACAAAATCATGATTTAAGAAAGGAAGCGAAGCTATGACAAGAAAATCAAAACGCATTTTGTCACGCATTCTGGCAGTTGTATTGGCGGTTACGTTAGTTCCGTCGAATACATGGGGAACTGCGAGTGTGGTCAGAGCGGAAAATGCAACGGAGGCATTCATGGAGGAAGATGCCGACGTGAGCACGGATGACGTGCAGGAGCCGCAGGAAGAAGCGGGCAAGAAGGAAACTTCTGAACCTTCTGTCGTTGCAGACGATGGGAAGGATTCTGATTCTGCGCCTGTGGATGCGGAAGAAATTGTGGAGGACGATAAAAAGCCCGAAGTGAAACCGGAGAAGAAGGAAGCAGAAAAGGTTTCGGCGGAGACGGATAATAAGGGAATACTTAAGACTGAGTATGTACATAATTTCACAACAGATGGAACTGCAAGTAGAAGTATTTTTACAATTGCGGGAGATACAGGAACTACTTCGGGCACCTATACGGATAAAGATGGCAATGTGCTTTCATTTAATACAGTATTAAAAACAAATAGTAAAGGATTAGTAACTGTTAAAGCACCCACATCAGGAACATTGATAGTAGTAAAATCTACTGATGATAAAACTATAAGCATAGGTGGTCAGACCTTCTCTTCAGATACTAATGGAGTTATTGAAACTTCAATCAAAGTAGGAGATTGTGAAATAAAAAAAGGAAGTGGCGAGTCAAAGATATTCTATATTGCCTTTATACCAGAAGGAGCTGATAAGCCTCAAGTCAAAGATCTGAAAGCAAATCTGACGGAGGATACAGAAGTAAAGGTAGGAGATACAATTACACTTTCATGTACACCAGCAGATGCTACAATTTACTACACAACAGATGGAACCGAACCCAAGAATAATAATTCTAAAAAAACATATTCTAATGGGATTACTGTTGAAACGACTATGGTTAGTGATGGTGGTATAACAATAAAGGCATATGCATCAAAGCCTGATGAATACGCAGACAGCGATACAGTAACATTTACTTATAATGTTTCTACGACACCAGGCGAAAATCAGCTTAAATCACCTACAGCAAAGCCGGATGCAGGAGAAGTGCCCAAAGGAACAGAAGTTCAATTAAAGAGCGAAGATGGTGTTCCTATTTATTATACAAAAGACGGCACAATACCCAGTAAAGACAATGGAACACTCTTTGCAGAAAGCAATCCGATAATAATCAATGAAGAAACAGTTATTAAGGCAATTGCAATAGACGGGGTAAAGAGTGACAGTTTTGTTGCATCTTTTACATACACAATCAAAAAGCCGACAATTAAGGTTAATGATGATACTTTCTCGAAATCTGTAATAAGCGAGGTAGCGCTTGACGGTGATATAACCTTTACAAATGGAACGGAAGAGGTATTTGACATCAGCTTAAAAGCCGTAGAGAACGCAAATTCGAACAATCCTGTTAAGACAGCGGCAGAAGGTATTAAAGAAGAAGGCGGAAAAATACTTTATTACGATTTTTCGCTTGTAAACAATAAGAGTACGAGTGACACTGTTTCCATTGCAGATGACGCGACAGGCACACTTAAGATTAAGATGCCTTATACCATCGCATCGGATGTAAACAAAAGAAATAACATTACAGTAGTAAATGCCACAGGCGAAATCGAACCAAGCAAAGATTCAGCCGGATTCGTTTTCGATGCGGACAGCATAGGAACTTATGCCATAGTTATCAATCCCGCAGGCGCAGCCGGCGCTCTTAAAATCATTGAAAGTGAAGGCTATGAAGAAGGCGCATATGCAGAGTGGGAAGCAGTGGACGGCGCAGAAGGCTATATGGCATATGTTGCTCCCGCAGGTGGCAAGTATGAAAGGATTGATGATGAATTAATTCGTGAATACGATAAGTATTGGCGGGTAGACACAGTTGGTCTGGCAAAAGGCACATATTATATCAAAATAAAGGCTGTTGTTTTGGGCAAGGACGGCGATACGGAAACAGCGACTGTAATTTCATCAGCAGAGACAGATCCGTTGAGGGTAACAAATTATGATCGTTCGGGATTTGCATTCTCCAGCAAGTCGCCTTTTAAGACAGGATCAGGCGCTTATAATGATGACGGTACGTTAAAGAAAGGCGCGCAGGTAATTTATGTAACTGCGGACACGGCGAAGAAAGTTACGGCTGAGTTGCATTCCGGGGGATCCGATAAGCCGACCACATTGTTTACAGGACTTCAGACAATTTTAGATGGAAAACAGAAAGCGGCAACCACGGATGATATTATAGATATCCGCATTATCGGTTGTATTACAAAAGATGATTTGGATCATATTTCTTCATCTGCAGAAGGACTTCAAATCAAGGGGGCTAACGGCTATCAAGCAATGAATATCACGATTGAAGGAATTGGTGAAGATGCGGTTGTTAACGGATTTGGATTTTTGATTCGAAACTGCGGAAATGTGGAATTGAGAAATTTCGGAATACTGAATTTCATGGATGATGGTGTATCTATGGATACCGATAACTGTAATATTTGGGCTCATGATTTGGATATTTTCTATGGTTCGGTAGGTGGTGATAAGGATCAAGCAAAGGGAGATGGATCTATAGATGTTAAAGCCGGATCTACTTATGTTACAATATCCTATAACCATTTTTGGGATTCCGGTAAGTGTTCTCTTTGCGGAATGGAAGATTCTACAGATAAGGAGTTTATGGTAACGTATCACCACAACTGGTTTGACCATTCTGACTCTCGCCATGCCCGTGTTAGAAGGGGAACTGTACATTTATATAACAACTATTATGATGGCAATGCAAAATACGGTGTAGGTGCGGCAAATGCAAGTAGTATATTTGTAGAAGCAAATTATTTTAGAAACTGTAATTATCCAATGATTATTTCTACACAGGCGTCTGATAAACTTGGCGGCAATATTATGTCCAGTGAACCCGGTGGTATAATTAAGGCATACAATAACGCGATTGTGGGAGCAAAGAACCTTGTTTATCAAAATTCCAATAATGGTACATCAGCAGCAAATAGTACGAGTTTTGATGCGTATTTTGTTGCCAATAGAGCGGATACTGTGCCGAGTACGGTTAAAACTCTGACAGGCGGTACATCCTATAATAATTTTGACACAAGTTCATCTTATGACCTTGGCGTAAAAGAAGAGAATATTGATACGCCGGAAAATGTTCCTACAGTTGTTACGGCAAAAGCAGGACGTTTAAACGGTGGCGATTTAGAGTGGAAATTTGATAATGCTATAGAGGATACCAATTATAGTGTAATTAGCGCGTTGAAGACGAAGGTAACTAATTATACGACAAGTGTAAAAAAGATCAGTTGCGGTATTGCAAAAGATATTACTGTTATAGAAGACGCAGGCTCAAATCCTCCAGGTGGAGATTTACAGACAGTTAATCCACCGACAGCAAGCCCCGCTGCCGGTGAAGTTGACAAAGGCACAGAGATTACATTGTCAAGCAGCAATAGCGGTGATGTAAAAATTTATTATACATTAAACGGTTTAGAGCCTACTGCAAAGAGTGGAACTCCTTATACAACACCGATTGTTATTAATAGCGAAACAACGATAAAAGCAATTGCAATGGTAGGAACATCGGTGAGCAGCGTTGCTACATTTAAGTACACAATTCCCGGTGGAACGACGCCGACACCGCCTCCAACTCCCGGTCCCAGTGGAGATGACGATGATAAGCCTGCTCGAGGCACATACACATTGGATATTAAGGATGAGTATGATACGACAGTTCCAAATGCCGCAGAAAATGAAGGTAGAGAGGAAAACAAAGGAACAAAGGAATTCTTTACGCTTCTCTTTTTAGGGAAAACAAGCAATGGTGTTGCAGCTGGATCTGCTATTAGTGAAAAGTCATCTGAACTGGAATTTGAGGGCGGTTATAAATCAAAGAGGTACTTTTTGACGAGTGGAGCAGCGAAAACGAATCAAGCATCTGTTAAAATTGTAACAAAGGATAAGACAACTGTTACCGTATGGTGGCAGCCCGGTGGGACAAGTGACTTGAACTTAAGACAACTAACCGTTTTGAATTCAAGCGGTACGGCAGTATATACGAGCGAGTACGACAGTCTTTCTACGGAAGTGGGTTATGTTACAAGCTTTGAACTTGCCAATGCGGGAACATACTACATAGGTTCTGCCAAGAGTTCTATCAATATCTATAAGATAGAAGTGAAATATCCGGAAAATGGCGGCTCAGAAGATGACACGATTATCGATCCGCCTACTGCAACTCCGGATTCCGGAGACATAAAGAAGGGCGCTTCTGTTACGTTAAACGCAAACGGTGATATTTACTACACCATGGTAACAAATGAAACGGATTCGATTGTACCGGAAATTTCCGATGCGAACAAATATACTGGTTCGATTACGATTACGGCGGAAGTAGGATCAACTGTAATAATTACGGCGATTGCAGTTGTTGACGGAAAGTCCAGCAAACCGCGTACATTTACTTACACGGTTAAAGCTGATGACGATCCGGATCCGATACCGACAGTGAAGCTCAGCAAGCCGGAGGCAAGTCCTGCGCCTGATGCGAGTAAAACATATCCTGTTAATACAAAAATCGGCTTAACCAGCAAGGACGGTGGCACAATTTATTACACCTTAGATAATACAGACCCACAAAATGCAAACGGTGAACCAAGCGAAACAAGTAAACCTCTCGCCGAAAACGAAAAAATTACTCTTAGTGTAGCAGGAACGCATACGATCAGGGCATTTGCGCTAAAAGACGGATATCTTCCAAGCGACACGGTAACCTTTACATACGAGGTTTCCGATAACCCAACAATGATACAGCTTGCAGAGCCTACGATTACTCCTGCGTCAAAGGAAGTGGAAAAGGGAGACAAGGTAACTGTAACAATAACGGAAGCGGCAGGCAGTCCGGATGGTACAGATATTTATTACACCACAGACGGAACGAGTCCCTCAAAGACAAATGGACAGTGCTATACGGAGCAAATTTCGCTTACTGTAAATGAAACAACGACAGTTACTGCGATTGCAATCAATGACAATGCAATAGCAAGTCCAACCGTTTCTGTTACTTATACTGTGAAATCGACTTCGTCAAAGGTTGGACTGTGGGTAGAACTGAAAAATAAAAATAAGAATTACATCTATACCGGAAGCGCGATTAAGCCTGATATTGTGGTAGGAAATTATGACAATATCCTTGTTGAGGGCGTTGATTATACGGTAGCGTATAAAAACAACATTAATGCATCGACGGATGCAGCGCCTAACAAGAAGCCGCAGATTACGGTAACCGGAAAAGGCAATCTGACTGGAAAGGCAACTACGACTTTTGAGATTAAGCAGTAATCGCTTAATAATGTAGTAGGAGCTTGGGTTCAGAAAGTCGAGAATGGTACTGATGAACTTTTAGTAGTCGAAAATACAAAACCGGCGCCTGTACTTTACTATGGCTGCGTCAAATTGAGCAATAAAGACTACACTGTTTCTGTAACAGATAAATGTAAGACAGACAATGATGGTGATGCTAT
>JAIEDW010000088.1 GCA_029067805.1 Lachnospiraceae bacterium | reverse complement strand
ATCATGGAAATCATCATGTCCGGGGATAATGCCCAAAAAGCATCTTGGCGGATTGGAAGCGCGAAGAATCACTGCTGTGAATGAAAGAATAATTCCCACAAGAACGCCATTGATCGTGCCGAGAATCAAGACCGCAAAAAATGCGCCCATAAAGATATAAAACTCTCCCTTGCCGGAGCGTTTCAGCTTTGCGGCAAGTTTAAACTCAAGCGCTCCGATCAGTGCCGTCATGACAACCGCAGTAAGAACCGGAACCGGTAAATAACCGATAAAACCTGTGCAGAAAAGCAGTACCAACATCATAGTAATGCCCGCAATGATTCCGGTAAGCTGTGTTTTTCCCTCATACTGGTCGTTCATCGCCGTTCGCGGCACGGAACCGTTTACGGGACAGCACCCGGTTAGCGATGACGCGAAATTTCCGAGCGAAAACGCAAGAATTTCCTGATTGTCGATGAGTTTATAGCCCCGCTTGAGTGCGAAATTATTTTCCGCAAGCAATGTCTGCGCCATAATTACCACAGCGACGGAAAGGCTTGCGCCGATTGCGTCCGTAAAATGAATCGAGAAAAAATCGGGGAAAGCAAAATGCGGAAGTCCGGGATCTACGGATGAAAGACATACAATGCCCATGTCTTTTACGGGAGCAAAATAAGAAAAAAGCGCGCCAAAGATAATCATGACGACTGCCATCGGAAATTTGGGAGAAATCTTTTTTACAGTCAGGACAATCGCAAGCGTGATAATACCAAGCAGAAAGGACGGCAGATTAAAAAGAGGCAGTTCGCGGAAAATATGATCCAAAAGCTCAAAGAGCTCTCCCGTTCCCGCGGTACCGCCAAAGAGTTTCGGAATCTGCATCAAGATAACCGTGCAGCAGACGCCCGATATAAAACCGCCCATCACAGGCTTTGATATAAAATTAACAAGCTTTCCGGCGCCAAGCACAAAAAACAATAACAGCCATGCCGCCACATAAAAGGTAAGCACAGGAACAACTGTGATTGCCTCCGGTGACTGCGCCTCGATTTCAAAGGAGAGAAGCGCTCCTCCGATCAGCGCCGCAGGCGCAGCGTCAACGCCGAAAATAAACTGCCGCGAAGTGGAAAAAAGCGCAAACAAAATAATCGGAAAAACAGAGCCGTACAGACCGTAGACTGCGGGCAGTCCCGCAATCTGCGCATAGCCCATTGAAATGGGAATGGACACGGCAGCTATGATAATTCCGGCGAGAATATCCTTTGGGAGATTTTCTTTTTTGTAGCCCTTTAGGGTATGTGCAAAAGAGATCTTCATAACTGCCTTATCCTTTCTTTTTCCTTATTTTATTTCGGTCTTACAGTCAAACGCTCGATCAAACCGTTCTCGTCCACGCGTCTTACCGTTGCGATTGCCATAACATGATAGCCGCCGATGGAAGCGATAAATTCTGCCTGATCATCATTGACTACTTCTGCGTTGGAAATCAGATACTGTCTGAACGAAAATTTATTTTTAAAGAACATATCAATTGCTTCTCTGCCGTAAACATGGTATTCCTGACGTCCGGAGTTGTTCGGGCAGTAATCGCAAAGACTTCCCTCTTCCGTAAACAATTCCGACAAACCTTTATTGTCGCATTTTTGCAATGCGTCGATATATTTTTCGATTGCTCTCATATTTATTTATCCTCCTAATTAATATACTTTTTCAGAATTGAGAAGTGCATCTGTTCCGCCGTCGGTAAAGAGGATAATGCCGTTGACGCCTCTAGCCGCATCGGATAAAAGGAACTTCATTGACTCTGCGATTTCTGCGGGATCCATCAGTGCATCGGAACCGTATCTGGTCGGAATCGGAAGTGCGCTTACCGCGAATTTTGCCGCGTCGCTTAAGCTGTCCGTCATCGCTGTCCGAACATTTCCTGGTGCAACCGCATTGACACGAACGCCGTTTGCCGCCCATGAAGAAGAAATTCTGCGCACCCATCTTGCCAGTGCATATTTGGTTGCCATGTACATAGATTGTCCAACTGTCTGGTTCTTTGTATCTAACGCACTTACGATATTACAGATTCGCTGCTCATCGCCTACATTGTTTAATAAGTCCACAATATCCATTCTTCCTGTGCCCTGTGATATCGTATTGGATACTGTTACGACAACACTGCCGCGTTTTTTCTTTAAAAGGTCATATACGCCTCTTGCAAGTCTGACCGTTCCAAAATAATTCAATGAAATAACAAGTTCATAATTTCCGCAGTTGCCGGAAACGCCTGCATTACAGATAATGCCGTCAAGTCCGTCGGGGCATTTCTCATAGAGCTGATCAATCGCAGTCTGTCTGCCTTCCGGCGTTGCAAGGTTCGCGCTGATATCGCCGCCTTTCAAGTCGATATTGATGACTTCATGCCCGTCCTTTCTTAATAATTCAACCGCTGCGGCTCCAATTCCACTCGAACCGCCTGTCACTGCATAAACACTCATGATTATCCTCCTGTCTGCATGTTTGATAAAAATTGATAGGTTACTATTATAGTATAGCTCTATTTTACAAAATTTGAAATAAAAAGTTTACGATAATTGGGAAAATGTTCTAAATTTTATTTGAAAAGGAGTAATTCTTGCAAAGTTTAATAGTGCAGTTATGATAAAGGCATGATACAATATAGTAAATCTGAATTTCCGAAATGGTGTTTCGGATATTTGTTTCGATATTTAACATCACAAAATCAGGAGGAACACATGCAGACGAACGAATTACTTTCAAAAATAGAAGAAAACATCGCCAAAGTGATGATCGGTAAGCGCGAGGTAACGCGGTTAATGCTTGCGTCGCTTGCAGCAGGTGGTCATGTGCTTTTGGAG
>JAIEDW010000087.1 GCA_029067805.1 Lachnospiraceae bacterium | reverse complement strand
ATAGATGATTTGACGCAGGTATTAAATACACCGATTAAGCTGGCAAGAAGCCCTTTGTTTAGTAAAATGAATAATTCCGTTCATATTGCCCAAGGGCAGCGTATCCGTGTTAATGGTGGGCATGTTTATACAGTGTTGGCATCCAAAATAGAAGGCAGCGGATTATCAAGCTGAAACAAATCCGTAAATTTTAGTGGGAAGTCTTTCAAAGGCTTCCTGCTTTTTTGTTAAAAAAGCTGCTTCTATAAAAAGTGTTGCATTTAATCTTTAACAGATATGCAATTCAATAAATATATGGAGGATTAGATTGGTTTCGGCTGAGAAAGGCAGGAGTTATTTGTCTGATAGTACATCTTCCCATTTTAAATTATAAGAACCGGCATTCTACAAGTGCCAGTTTTCGAAAAGACCGCACTCGAATTTATCGGGCGGCCTTTTCTTTAAGCATTCTCTGAAGCTTCATTTATTTATCTCCCAGCAGATAATACGGAAGAATTTCTTTCGCTTTCTTTATGTATTCATGAGCATCCGCTCCCATGCGGAATACATGATTATTGCTATTTTGCGCAATTGCTTCCAGTTGTTTATAGATAGGAAAATCCTCTTTGAGCGCCAAATAACAGCTGCTTCTTGCCGGAAGGATAAACTGACAGTTATTATCCCTTTTAATTGTCTGTGTCATAGTATCGCTTCCTGCTATAATGTTTAGCAGTTCCAGTGCATATCCTTTTTTTTCTTCATCCTTGGATAAATTACTGTTTACTGCGGCTACATCTACATAGAAAAGCGGTATATCCTCCCTGTCTGCCAGAGAAAGCGTACTGACCTTCACATCGTCAAGAACGCCCATCTGTGCCATAGATTCACTGTAGCCTATATAAGCCCTGCCGCTTCCGTTTCCGAACCAGCCGGCTCTGTCATAACTACCGCTTGTCTCATAATATGCTCCCGTTTCGCCAGCCATTAGGATCAGTTCATTTAAGCTCTGCACAGCTCCCTCATCAATATTTTCCAAACCCGGCATCTGCGCAAAATCAGAATAGACGGCTTTCTCATCCGTAATAGCGTCCAAATAGAGGCAGATGTTGCCTGTGCCGGACGACATATCTATGATCAAACCCTTTCCCTTTTCCGGCTCCGCTTGCGTATATTCATAGCTTCCCATAACTTCATAAAGCTTGTCCACATTTCCTGCCTGCGCTACGTCTGTATCCTCAGAACGGTAAAAAAACAAATTGGCACATATCATCTCCGGAATTCCGTACGTTGTGCCGTCAACCTTAAGTCCTTCCCTGACGAACGGAAGAATATCTTCGTAATCCTTAATATCTGTTTCATTGACAGCCAGCAGTTCCCCCTTTTCTGCATATTCCCTTAAGTAAATGGCATCCAATACGACAATATCATATTCATCCGGTACTTCCGCGCTTGAATAACAGTCCCAGTCGGTTATAAATTCCAGATTAACATTGTCATGTGATGCATCTCTTTTCCAAGTGTCTGTTATGACTTTTTCAAAATATTCCACATCCGGCACGTATGGGAATAAAGCTACGCTCAGGGTTATGGCGTCATCACTTTCGTTTATACTGTCAGCGGCTTGTTCTGTTTCTTTTGTAAGATTAGTTTGGCTTGCCCTTTGCTGTCCGCATCCGGTAAATACCGTTGCCGCCGCCAGCAGCAGAAAGATAGCCTTCCGAATCCCTGTCATGAAATTTTTTTTATTCATCTGTATAAATCCACCTTTCTATCGGAACTCGTGATAATACGTTTCGTTGATTTTGCGGCATTCCTCTACGATCTTTTCCGATACTGCCGATTTCTGCTTTGCCTCAAGGGCTTTCATGCTCTTTCCCTGCGCCTCATAATCACCGACTGCAATCCCGCTTCCCCAGATAAAACCAGAAGGAGAAATCTCAAGGGAGCATACATTAAAACGTCCATTGACCGGGCGGGCGCCTTCTATCTTTTCATATCCGCTCTCTGTCAGGATCTCATCGCCAAATTCCAAATCTATTGCGGCAGTGTCTCCTTTTTTCGTCTTAAAGGGATGGTCATGTGTAAGAAGAATTTCCTTGCCGCTTTCCAAAGTGATGCATATCAGCATATCTTCCTTGCCACGGATAACATTGCGCACTTCACAGGCTTCCCGATCTGTACTGAGCACTTTTTCGCCAATCCGGATATCCTTGATTTTTTTGTGTGACCCATCAGCCATAGTGATCTCTGTATTTTCTTCAAGACATCCCCAATAAAAGAGAATGCCGGGGATTTTTTTATAATTATTGGGCGCGCTTCCCAAAGAATACTCCTTGCTGGAAATCACCACGATGCATGTACTTTCCTTACCGGAAGTTGTTTCTTTATATTTGAAGGTAGCCTGAGAGCGTAAGTCTGCGGAAGAACATGCGGTCTTAACACTTTTGGGGATTGTACAGTTCCACTTTTTATTATATTCATAATGGATTGTTCTGCTATCGATTCTACTGATTGAAGCTTCACCGTTTTCATAGACATGTCTGTCATCCCCGTTTTGCAGGAAAATCTTATCTGTCGTATAGCTGCCGTCTATATACTCATATCCATCACTTAGATGAATGTCCCCGCTCATAGCAAGATATGCATCCTGCAGTCCTGTATTTACACGATATTCAGTATAGTCATAATCAACCGTCTGCAGCTGCTGTTTCCGGTCAAAGGAAACATGGATGGGAGAACCCTGCGCTGTATGTATGTTTCTTGGATCCTTCACCTGTATCTCTTTGACGACATCACTCATTCCAAGCACATAACCTGCCGGAAATACTTCATCGTATGGTTTCGCCACACTGCCCCGGCTTTTCCCGACCGCTTTCACATGCACTTTTATGTCAGTTGCCTTTACCTCTTTTTTAGCCGCACCGGATACAATGACATTTTCAGCGGTGTCCACAGTAGCAGCCAGCGTGTTTTTTGCAATAGATATGCCGTCCTGCAAAAGCTCCACCTGCACGACGGAAAACTCCGGTGATTTTCCAAAATAAATCCACACATCTGCTCCAAGCTTGTTCCTTGCCGGGTCATACATAACATCAATGGCAAGAACCTCCGGCTCTGTAGTGATATCGTTTGTCATATCTGCCGTTTCAAGCTGCCTTGTCATTTCTGACAATCCTGTCATAAAATCACTTCCGACCATCTTTTCCAATTGTTCTTTTGCGTTCATAATATGTCTCCTTGTATAATATTGGTGTAGTCAATAAAGACTACTTGGTTAATAAGTTTCTATAAGAAAGTGGCTTATATTCAAAGCGAGTATTAACTGTAAAGACAATAAATTTTAAATAACAGTTATTACAACCATTACAATCTTTAGGAGAATAAACTGTGGAAATAATAAAAGACCTATATATTTTGACTTTATACCGAGTTTAGGTAAATGGTAGGAATCTAAGCTTGACGGTAAATTGGTACGGCAAATAACAAAATTATTATTAGGGTTGGGAAGTGGATTTGCTTTTGTAGGCAGTCAATATCCATTAAAAACAAGAACAACCTATTTCTTTCTATTGAAAAGAGAAAAGATATAGGTTTGTATGTTTAGTTTCGACATACAAACATTTGTTTTGTATTATTATCCGAAATATTATTACAAATAATTCCAAAAAACTATATATTTTTGTGTTCTTACAGCAACTTCTACTATTTTATTGCTTAACTTTATCCTACATTTAAATGCAAATAACGTCAATAAACCTATAATTCAACAATAGTATACCTATTGTTCCAGAGATATTGTAACGATTAGCAGCGCAGGACAAGAAATGTCTGTAAAGAAAGTTTCCTCTGGAAGAACACATAATACAAGAATTGACAGCAGTATTGATCTGCAGAGTTATATAGATGCTGCAAGAAAGAGCAATGAGGATGCCATAGCAAATGCCGGAAATAAAATAAATGCCAGAACAGGTGCTTATAACGATATAGGGAAGGCGTTTCATGGCGCTTTAACAGAAAAATATTCAAAACTTGTGTCAGAAGCGAAAAGGCACTCTAATCCGGAAGACTATATTTTTCAAAAGTATTATAATAATATTTCTGAGTATTACGAAACGAACCTGAGCGACATAGAGCGTGATATTGCCTACCATCAGGAATTGTATATGTATAAGCACGGGAAAATCGATGGTGTGAGCTATCAGGATTCTTTATTCAGGGGAATTGAAGTTAATAGTGATGTTACTTGTCGTGATGAGATTAAATTTGAGAGGCAGCTTGTAAATGCACAGATATCTAATATATTGAGCCAATCAGGAATTAATACCAATGAAATACCGGAAACTTGCAAATTCACGGTTGATCC
>JAIEDW010000086.1 GCA_029067805.1 Lachnospiraceae bacterium | reverse complement strand
ATCGATTTTGTGTTGAGCAATATGTCAAACTCCCATATTCAGAAAGTGGCAGTGATCACGCAGTATAACTCACGCAGCCTTCATGAGCATTTAAGTTCATCAAAGTGGTGGGATTTTGGACGAAAACAAGGTGGTCTATATACATTTACGCCGACCGTAACGCCCGACAACAGCAACTGGTATCAAGGCACGGCGGACAGTATTTACCAGAATCTTCTGTTTTTGAAGAGAAGTCATGAGCCGTATGTGGTCATCGCAACGGGTGATTGTGTCTACAAGATGGATTTTAACAAGGTTCTGGAGTACCATATCGCGAAGAAGGCAGACATTACCGTGGTGGTAAAGGAAATGCCGAGCGATGCAAATGTGGACAGGTATGGCGTTGTCCGAATGAACGATGACGGACGGATTGAGGAATACGAGGAAAAGCCGATGGTGGCAAAGTCAAAGACTGTATCGTGCGGTATTTATGTCATCAGAAGGCGTCAGTTGATCGAGCTGATTGAAAAGAGTGCCGAGGAAGGCAGACATGACCTGGTTCAGGATATCCTCATACGCTACAAAGATTTAAAGAGAATTTACGGATATAAGATTGAAACATATTGGAGAAATATCGCAAGCGTGGAAGACTATTATGGTACGAATATGGACTTCTTAAAGAAAGACATTCGGGATTATTTCTTCAAGCAGTATCCGGAAATTTACTCGAAGGTTGACGATTTACCGCCTGCAAAGTACAATCCGGGCGCACAGGTAAAAAACAGTCTGATTTCAAGCGGTTGTATTATTAACGGAACGGTCGAAAATTCCATTTTGTTCAAGGAAGTGTTTGTAGGCAACAACTGTACGATTAAAAACTCCATCATTTTAAATGATGTGTATCTTGGCGATAACACCCACATTGAAAATTGTATTGTAGAAAGCCGCGATACGATAAGGGCTAACTCTCATCATGTCGGCGAAACCGGTATCAAGGTCGTCGTTGAGAAGAATGAGCGATATGTCCTGTAAGTAGGAGAGACCTGCAAAAAAATTAAAATTAAAGAAACCAATAGCAAAACGACTTGCAAAAGGAGGACAAAAGAATGAGAATAACAGATGTTCGCGTTCGCAAAATCACGAAAGAGGGAAAGATGAAAGCAGTAGTTTCTATCACACTTGATGATGAATTTGTTGTTCATGATATCAAGGTTATCGAGGGTGAAAAGGGTCTTTTCATCGCAATGCCGAGCAAGAAATCTGCAGATGGCGAATATAGAGATATTGCGCATCCCATTAATTCAAACACAAGAGATACAATCCAGAAAACAATTCTTGAGAGCTATGAGAAGGCGCTTTCGGAGCCTGACGAGGAGCCGACAGCCTAGACGCTTACAGACAAGAATATAAATGTGGGTAAAAGGACATCCGCTAGCGGGTGTCCTTTGTAAGTACAGTGAGGAGTGTGAAAAATGGGAAACACAAACTGTGATACATGCGCATACAACGTATATGACGACGAGGACGAATGCTGGTACTGCGAGGCGGATTTGGACGAGGATGATATGGCGCGCTTTATGGAGGGGCATTATAAGGGGTGTCCGTATTATAGAAATGGAGACGAGTATGCGGTGGTTAAACATCAGATTTAGAAAAAAAGAAAGGGCGCGGAACGAAAAAATGTATATCATAGCGGGACTTGGAAATCCCACAAAAGAGTATGAAAATACAAGGCACAATATCGGCTTTATGGCAATCGATGCGCTGGCAGAGAAATACAGTATCAGCGTGATGAGCTGTAAGCATAAAGCGTTGATCGGAAAAGGCACGATAAACGGCAATAAGGTTGTGCTTGTGAAACCTTTAACATACATGAATTTAAGTGGTGAGGCGATACGCGCCGTCATAGATTATTATAAAGCGGACGCGGAGAGTGAACTGATCGTGATTTACGATGATGTCAGCCTTGATGTGGGACAGCTGCGCATTCGGAAAAAAGGCAGCGCGGGCGGACATAACGGAATCAAAAATATCATCGCGCAGTTGGGGCATGATACATTTTTGCGCATCAAGATCGGCGTCGGCGAAAAGCCAAAGGGATATGACCTTGCAGATTACGTGCTTGGGCATTTTAGCAAAGAGGAGCTTGTGGTGATGAAGGACAGCCTTGAAAAGGTTGACGGTGCTATCAATCTGATGCTTGCGGGCGAGGTCGATCGGGCGATGAATGATTATAACAAGAAATCAAGCGAGACAACTTAGTTTTCTGAAACAGTTTAACCGGAGGTAAAGAAGTGAATATATTACTTGCGCCGTTGAAGGAGCTTGGCGAATATGAGGAGATTGTAAAGACGCTTGGAAAAGAAAACGCAAAGGTGAGCATCAGCGGCTGTGTGGATTCTCAAAAGCTTCATATGATATTTGGACTTGGCGCGGGGAACGATAAGACGGAGTTCGATGTGAGGCTGATTGTCACTTACAGCGATATGAAAGCGCGTGAGCTGTTGGAGGATTGTCGGCTTTATTGTCGGGAATCGTATTTCTATCCCGCAAAGGATTTGATTTTTTATCAGGCGGATATACACGGCAGACAGCTCTCCAAGGAGCGGATAGAGGTACAGCGGCGTATTCTTGAGGGAGAGCCGGTTACAATCGTAACGACATTTGCCGCGCTTATGGCGCATCAACTGCCGCTTTCCGTGCTGGAGGAAAACATTATTTCGATTAATAAGGACAGTGTGATTGAGGAAGCCGCGCTTTCTCAAAAACTTGTTTCAATGGGGTATGAAAAAAGCTATCAGGTGGAGGCACCGGGACAGTTTTCGATTCGGGGCGGTATTGTGGATATTTTCGATCTTACTTCCGATAATCCCGTCCGAATAGAGCTTTGGGGGGACGAGGTAGAATCCATTCGCGCCTTTGATGTGTTAAGCCAGCGCTCGATTGAGGAAAATATGACATGTGTTTCGATTTATCCCGCCACGGAGTTAATTCTCACACAATCCATGCTTGATAGGGGTTTTCATCGGATCGAAAAGGACTGCAAAGAAAGGGCTTCGTATTTTCGGGAAAACACGAAACCCGAGGAGGCGCACCGTCTGGAAACCTATATCAGGGATTTAAAGGAACAGGTGACGCAGTTTCAAAGCTACATCAATCTGGAGAGTTTTCTCGGATATTTTTATGAGAATACAATGTCGTTTGCGGACTTTTTCAAAAACAGAAACTGCTGCGTTTATATCGACGAGCCGCTTCGGGTGGAGGAACACGCAAGGGCTGTGGAACTGGAGTTTCGCGAGAGCATGGCGAGCAGAGCGGAGGGCGGCTATATTCTTGCCAAACAACAGGACGTGCTTTTTTCCGCACAGGAAATTATGGCGAAACTGGAAGGAAAGCGCATTTTAGCATTGTCCGCGATGGAATTTAAGGGCTTTGGCATAAAATTTACAAACCGTTTTTCTGTGAACGCGCGCAGTATTTCTTCCTATAATAACAGTTTTCCCGAACTCGTGCGGGATTTAAAGGTTTATAAAAAGCAGGGCTTTCGTGTGCTGCTTTTATCAACGTCGGCAACGCGAGCCAAAAGACTTGCAAAGGATCTCATGGATGAGGATATGACGGCATTTTATACGGAGGATGCCAAGCGCGAGCCGCAGGCGGGCGAGATCATCACCTATCACGGGCTTGTGCGAAAGGGATTTGAATATCCGTATTTAAAGCTTGCGATTATTTCGGAGTCGGATATTTTCGGAAAGCAGCAGAAGAAAAAGAAGCGTAGCAAGAGCTTTGCGGGCGGTACAAAGATTCGCGACTTTTCGGATTTGAAAGTCGGGGATTATGTGGTGCATGAGAACCATGGACTCGGTATTTATCAAGGGATTGAAAAGGTCGAGGTAGACAAGGTTGTAAAAGATTATATCAAGATTTCGTACCGCGACGGCGGAAACCTTTACATTCTTGCGACGGGGCTTGACATCATTCAAAAATATGCCTCCGCGGATGCCGCAAAAAAACCAAAGCTCAATAAGCTTGGCACACAGGAGTGGACAAAGACAAAATCGCGTGTAAAGGCTGCCGTAAACGAGGTGGCGAAAGATTTGGTGGAACTGTACGCCGTGCGTCGGCAAAAACAGGGATTTGCCTTCAGCAAGGATACCGTCTGGCAGCAGGAATTTGAGGAGATGTTTCCTTTTGAGGAAACGGGCGATCAGCTGCTTGCAATTGAGGCGGCGAAAAATGATATGGAAAGTACGCGCATCATGGATCGGTTGATTTGCGGCGATGTTGGTTACGGAAAGACTGAGATTGCGATTCGTGCTGCCTTTAAGGCAGTTCAAGATGGAAAACAGGTTGCCTATCTTGTTCCGACAACGATTCTGGCACAGCAGCATTACAATACGTTTCTCCAGCGCATGAAGGATTTTCCCGTGACGGTGGAAATGCTGTCAAGGTTTCGGACTGCGGGTGAGATTAAAAAGACCATAGAAAGTCTGAAAAAAGGTATGGTCGATATTGTCATAGGAACGCACAGGCTGTTGTCCGATGATGTGAAATACAAGGATTTGGGACTGCTGATTATAGATGAGGAGCAGCGTTTCGGTGTGCGCCACAAGGAGAAGATTAAGCAGATCAAAGATGATGTCGATGTGCTGACATTGACCGCAACACCGATTCCGAGAACGCTTCATATGAGCCTTGTGGGAATACGGGATATGAGTGTCTTGGATGAAGCGCCGGGAGAACGGCAGCCGATTCAAACGTATGTGATGGAGTACAATGAGGAGCTCGTGCGTGAGGCGATTGTGCGCGAGCTTTCAAGGAGCGGTCAGGTTTATTATGTATACAATCGTGTGAATAATATTAACGATATCACGGACCGGATCGCAAAGCTTGTGCCGGAGGCGAATGTGGCCTATGCGCACGGTCAGATGAAGGAACATGAGCTTGAAAAGATTATGTTTGAATTTATCAACGGTGAAATTGATGTGCTTGTTTCGACGACGATTATTGAAACGGGGCTTGACATTTCCAACGTCAATACAATGATTATTCACGATTCGGACAACATGGGACTTTCCCAGCTTTACCAGCTTCGTGGCAGGGTAGGGCGTTCCAACCGCACGGCGTATGCGTTTTTGATGTATAAGCGGGATAAGGTTTTAAAGGAAGTGGCGGAAAAGCGTCTTCAAGCGATTAAGGAGTTTACTGACTTAGGCAGCGGATTTAAGATTGCGATGCGTGACCTCGAGATCAGAGGCGCGGGAAATCTTTTGGGTGAAAAACAGCACGGTCATATGGAGGCTGTCGGATATGACCTTTATTGCAAGCTGTTAAATGAGGCGGTAAAGACGTTAAAGGGTATCAAAAAGACGGACGAGGACTTTAATACCTATGTGGATATGGACGTTGACGCGTTTATTCCAGCTTCTTATATTGTAAATGAAGTGCAGAAGCTTGACATTTATAAGCGGATCGCGAGTCTTGAGAACGAGGCGGAGTGCGACGATATGAGAAAGGAGCTCAAGGACAGGTTTGGCGAGGTGCCAAAATCCGTGGAGAATTTGATAAAAATTTCACTCATAAGGGTGACTGCGCACAAGCGGTATGTGACGGAAATCAAGGGAAAAGTGGGACAGATTACGTTTTTGATGGAGCCCTATGCGCCAGTGCATGTGGAAAAACTGCCGGAATTTATGGAACGGTATCGGGGAACGATGGAATTTTCCGCAAAGGGAACGCCGAATTTTGTGCTTCGATATAAAAAGTACGGACTGGTTGAAAAAGAGGCGGAACTGATGATGGAGCATACGGATCGGGTGCTTGCGGATATGGCGGGGTTGTATGAATAGATGGGAGAAAAAGGTGGTGTAATAAAAAATGTAATGATTTACACCCTTTAAGCTGTTTGATATAATACAAGTATCAAATGTTACAGGAAAAGGCATGATAGAAAGCGGGTGATGATATGCCAGGTGCAGCAGATATTATAAAAGATTATGTAACTGAATTTTCGAGATTACAGGATTGGATGATACCGATCAAAGAAGCAGCACCGGACACATACGCTTCGATGTATAAACGGTATATTGAATTAAAAGTAACATTATCAAGCTTGGGCGTAAATCTTACAGAGCTTGACAGAATAAGAATTTAAGAATAAACAGAAAAGCGCAAATCCATGTCAATTTTGATGAGGATTTGTGTTTTTTAATTGATGTATAAGCAAAAAAGCAAATATTTTACACAAACTACTACAGTAGTATTGACAGACCACAGAAAAAGAGATATCATATGATTACACAAACTACTGTAGTCGTGTGAAAGGAGTATGTTTATTATAATGGATATCAAGCTATTTGATTCTGAACTGAAGGTCATGGGAGTGCTTTGGCAGGAGGGCGATACGACGGCAAAGCGCATATCGGACATTCTGAAGGAAGAAATCGGGTGGAACATGAATACTACCTATACATTGATCAAAAGATGTATTAAAAAAGGAGCGATTGAACGCTCTGAACCGAATTTCATGTGTCACGCACTTATTCCAAAGGAGGAAGTGCAGGAGGCGGAAACAAATGAACTGATCAACAAAATTTACGACGGTTCCGCCGATAAGCTGTTCGCGGCATTATTGGGCAGGAAAAAGCTGTCCGCAGAACAGATTGAAAAGTTAAGACAGATTGTTGGTGATTTGGAAGAATGAGGTGAAAGGTATGAGTTTATTGCAAATGAGCTTTTCCGGTGCAGTTCTGATTATCGTGATTGCGGCAATCCGTGCAGTGACGATCAATAAGCTGCCGAAAAAAACATTTATAATCTTATGGGGAATTGTCCTTTTCAGACTGCTCATTCCGTACACTGTGCCGTCTGTATTCAGCGTGTATACTTTGTTAAGTCCAACGACGCCTGTAGATATAAAAACTGAAAATACAGGAACATATGCGCAAACACCTATCAATACGATACTTCCGCCTGTCGAAGCACCAACATATGAACAAACAGGTGAATCACCGCAGTTACTGATTGATCATGCATCGCCTGTTTCTACAGGGCTTATCATCTGGCTTGCGGGAATGACACTCTGCGCAGCGTTTTTCACAATTTCCTATTTGCACTGGCGTTTAGAATTCCAAACTTCTTTACCGGTTCAAAACAATTATGTAAATCAGTGGCTTGAAACGCATCTGCGAAAACGCCCTGTTTCCGTCAGACAGTCGGATAAAATTTTGACGCCGCTGACGTACGGAATTTTTAGGCCAGTCATTTTAATGCCCAAAAAGACAAACTGGGAAAACACAGAGCAGTTGGAATATGTTCTTTTGCATGAGTATGTGCATATCTGCCGCTATGACAGTGCGGTAAAACTGATTTCCGCGCTTGCCGTGTGTGTGCATTGGTTTAACCCGCTTGTATGGGTGATGTATGTTCTGTTTCAGCGTGATATCGAGCTGGCTTGCGACGAGAGTGTAGTGCATCGGTTCGGGGAAACGTCAAAATCGACCTATGCCCATATGCTGATTGATATGGAAGCAAGAAAAAGTGGTTTTATGCCTCTCTGCAACAGTTTCAGTAAAAATGCAATCGAAGAAAGGATCATAGCGATTATGAAGATCAAAAAAACATCTGTTATTGCAATTTTGGTAGCAGTCATTTTGATTGCCGGCGTAACAACTGCGTTTGCCACTACGGCAGCGGACAAAAAAGCAGAGATCAAAAAAACAGAGAACAACAATACAAATTTTTCCGATGAAGAGGTTTCTCAATTACTTGCCTTGCAATTTGACGGTTATGAGGATATGAGCGTTTCGGAATATCAAAAGAAAGTCTGGGAGATGACGGATACAAAAGAATACCTCGATTTGTTAGAACGTTTTTCACAGGATACTGCATTATATGAAAAAAAGGACAGTGATGAGGTGGCAAATTTCCTGTTTTATACACTGGAACCGTTGACGGCTGAAAAGTGGCAGACAAGGGAATTTGGAGGGGCTTGCAGGACCAATTATACAGGCGCGTCCGATAATGCATCACTGGAATATTGGATAACGCTTGCTATTCAAAATGCCGACACACTCACTGTTGGAGAATACAATAATACACGTATTTGTATAATGAATGAACTGAATGCGATGTTGCAGGATAAGACAGCAGAACAGCTTCAAACAGAGGCAGTCATGCAGAAAATGCTCCACGCAGAAAAAGAGGTTCTGAAAACACAATGGAGCAGCGAGAAGTTAAAGGTTGATGTCGATTATGTGTATACGCCGCTTTATGAATATACCACACAAAACAGCGTCAAACAGGAAGCGCAGCAGGAACAGGAAAAGCGGGAATATCCCAATGGCACAAAGGAGGACTATCGTTCCTTGCTCACCTTAAAAACGCCGGATTACCAAAAAATGTCCGTCGCGGATTTTAATATGGCTTTGCTGGATTGGGCAAATGAAGATCATGAGCGCATGGAGCGGATTAACATTGATACGGCATATCATGATTTTTCTGTTGATCTGACGAGCGATGAGCTTGCTTTCGTGACAGTGAGCGTGATGTTTTCCGGAATGGAGAACGGCGCGTATGTAAGAAGCAATTATACCGGAAAACCGGAGGTGGATCCGTCATACGGGCAATATCTTCCAGAAAAGTCAAAGCAGCAGAACGGGCAAAGCGCATGGTGTGATTTATACTATCAGTTTTCATACCATATCGCGGATAAAAAAGCGATTATCGTCGAAGATCGCGATAACTGTATCAGTGGCATGATGACAGAAATACAGGATTTCTGGAACGCAGCAGCGCTTGAAGATTTGTTGAATATGACAAAGGAAGATATTACAAAAGCGCTGGACGAAATTGCCATACAGTATAGCAATGATAAAATAACAATTGCAATTTCTGAGGATCAGATTAGTTTTGAGTGCATGGATGAACTTAATATTGAACGTGAAGGATACAAAGCAAGTGTTATCGATATAGGTGCGCTCAACATTGGGGACGGTGCATCCGAAGATGGAAAGGTGTTGAAAATAGGTGTTATTAATACAGATGCCCTTAAAATTAGGGGCGAAGCGTCCGAAGATGCAGAGATATGCAGTCTCCTTATGGAAACGCAGGCAGTCGTTATCCTGTCGGAGAAAAACGGATTTTACCATGTAATCGTACCAAATGATGAAGGAGACATTGAGGGATGGGTTAAAAAGGAATATGTAGACGTTAATGGATGGGTTGGAGAGGAATATGTGAATATAGATTAAACGGTTCGGCATATTTGAGAGCAGATAATTGAATTAATATAAAAGGCACAGTATCATGTCAAAGTGATAAAAAGCTGTGCCTTTTTGATATGAATTTCGGATACAGACCAACAATTTCAACAAACTTTTAAGAAAATTGCGCAAATTGTAGAAAATCTTTGAATAATATATTATTATTATTACAAAGATATTACATGACAAGCGCGAAAAAGTAGTGTTTTGACAGTATGGAGGATAGACATGAGTGATGGCAGATATAATATTCCAAAACAGTATAAGGTTGACAAGGGAATGCCTCTGGACACGCTGTTTGAGAAGATTGAAAATGCAAAGTGCCGTCGGGTTTTTGAAACAGAGATTGTGAGTGTGGAATGGAGCTATCACCTTGTAAGCAAAGAGGGGATTACCAACATTGCGGAGCTTGTGAGGGAGAAAGGTTTATCTGTATTTGAAATCAAGCTGAAAAGAAAAATTGCGCCGGATTTACTCACGGAGGTTTTTGCGGGATTGATTCGGAAACCGATGGTGATGATATACCTGTGCAGCGGAGAACTTTCAATGGGCATCTTTCTTCCGGCAAGTGGGCGGACTGCGGGGCGTATGTGCGCGACCGATTTTTACCCGTATGATGCGGAACGCATGATCAATCTTATGGATTATGAGCTGGATCGGGATAAAAGCGCGGAGCAGATCGGGATGCGTATTTTTTCCGTGATCCGCAGTCAGAAACGTGCGATCATGATTGAGAAAGCATATGAGCGGTTAAGCAGGGAGAGTGAAAACGAGATGCTTTCCTTCGAGTTCAGCCTTGAAAATCTTGACAAGATAAGGGCTGATGCGGACTTTGTACAGGCGCAGCTCAGAAATATGTAGTAAATAACACATGTTATTTACATTGCGGTAGAAAGGACAGATCAGATGGACAGTGGAATAACAAGGGCAATCGCGGCTACAGTTTTAAATTCATTAAAAAGCGGCGTTGTTCCGCGAATCGGGCTTGAGTATATTACAGTAGGGCGAAGAAATGAAATTCAGGCGCTTTTACAGGACGTTTCCATTATCGAACAGGGCGGCGGCGCAATCCGTTTTATTGAGGGAAAATACGGAAGCGGCAAAACATTTTTGATGCATGCGCTGCGCAATCATGTGATGGAGCGGAATTTTGTAGTGACGGATGTGGAACTGTCGGTGGACAGGAGGCTTGTCGGCAATAAGGGACAAGGACTTGCGACCTACAGGGAATTGATCAGAAACATGGCGACGCATGCGTGTCCGGATAACGGCGCGTTGCAGCTGATTCTTGATAAATGGATTGGTACGCTTGAAAATGAGGTAGTGCAATACGAGGGGCTTGTGCCGGGGCACGAAGCGTTTGACGTGAGAGTGAGCCAGAAAATTTACAAAATCACCTCATCCATGGAGGAGCGGGTAAACGGTTTTGATTTCGGAAAGGTATTAGTTTCTTATTATAAAGGGCATCGGACAGGCAATGTTGACCTTCAAAAAAAGGCGCTGCGCTGGCTGTGTGGGGAGTATCGGACCAGAACAGAGGCAAAGACGGATTTAGGCGTGAATCTGATTATCGCGGACGATAACTGGTATGATTTTATTAAATTATTTGCTGATTTTGTGGTAAAAGCGGGCTATGCCGGACTTTATGTGTGCATGGACGAGCTTGCGACGCTGTACGAAATTCCCAGCCGCGTAGGAAGGGAATATAATTATAATAAACTCCTGTCAATATACAATGATGTGCTTCAAGGAAAAGCAGTGCATCTCGGCATTATTGTCAGTGTGACGCAGAAGGCGATGGAGGATCCGACGCGCGGTGTATTCAGTTTCGGACCGCTGCGCTCGAGAATTGAGGATACTGCCTATCTGAGTGGAGGGGCAGACGGACTGCGGGATATGGCGTCGCCTGTGATCAAGCTTTCCGCGCTCAATCCCGGAGAAATGTATGTTCTTTTGGAAAAGCTTGCGGGAATGCATGGAATCCTGTACGGCTATTCGCCGAAGCTTGAGCATGACGATTACATTTATTTTCTGAAAAAGCAGTATCAAAAAAATGCCGAGGGCGATGAAGTTACCGTGCGTGATATGATTAAAAATTACATCACGCTCTTGAATCTGATTCAACAAAATCAGGAGGTTCCAAAAGAAAAGATTCTGCGTGCGGACGAAAAAAACGTGTCCCATGCAGGCGAATAGGAAAGGACAACAAAATGGTAAAAGCAGTTATTTTTGACATGGACGGCGTGTTAATTGACACGGAAAAACATTATAACGCGGCGTGGTGTGAGGCAGCGCAGCGAGCGGGATTTGATTTTACAAGGGAACACGCGCTTATGCTCCGCAGTCTTGACCAAAAACTTGCCGACAAGTTAATGAAAGAGACATTCGGCGAGGAATTTGACTATTACGCGATTCGCGAGGTGCGGCGTGCACTGGTGGCGGAACGCCTTGAAACATACGGATTGGAGAAAAAGCCCGGTATTGACGAAATATTGGACTTTTTGCGTGAAAACGGCATCAAATCGGCAGTCGCAACGGCGACGCCAATCGAACTGACTTATCGGCACTTGGAAAAAATCGGCGTTAAGGATCGGTTTGACAAAATCGTGAGCGCAAAACAGGTGCCAAACGGAAAGCCTGCGCCCGATGTGTACTTATATGCCTGTGAGCAGATTGGCGAACGGCCGGAGGACTGTATCGCTGTGGAGGACTCGCCAAACGGCATCAAATCGGCATATGCGGCAGGATGCAAACCCGTAATGGTGCCCGATTTAACGCAGCCCGATGAGGAACTGACGCCAATGCTCTACGGTGTGGCGAAAACGCTTGCGGACCTGCGGGAAATCATCAATGCAAAAAGTTGTTGACAAACCGTTCTGAAAAGCGCTTCTCAAAGATTCACAAAACATTGCTCAAATTCATGAACAAAACCCCGAAAATAGGATATAACACTTGATTTTCAACCCTACTAGATTATAATAGATAGTGAGAATATGTAAATTTTTACAATTTGAACTTTTGGTTTGAAAGGGACAAGAAAAACAAGTGACAAAAAAACAGACATTGCGAACCGTTTTGACAGCATTCCTGATTGCCGTGGTAACAGGATTGCTTTGCTGGGCGCAGTTAGGATATTCTTTGGATGTGATGGTGTCGGACGCACTGTGTCAGCGGGAGTCCGTGACCAATAAAAACATTTATATTATAGCAATCGATGACAAGACGCTGGAAGAGTACGGAACGATTACGTCGTGGAGCAGAGAGCTTTCGGCGGATCTGGTGCGGCTTCTGAACGGAAACGCGCAGACAAGACCGTCGGTGATTGTGTTCGATGTGATTTTCAGCGAGAAGGGAGATGTCGCGGGCGACGCGTCGTTTGCGCAGGCTTGCCGTGAAACAGGAAACGTTGTGACGGCAATGTCCTATCGCTTTAAGGAACAGCCGGAGTATGATGAAGATGGCAGGGTGACGTTCAACAAGTATTATGTGGACGGCGTTACCATGCCTTATGAGGCGTTAAGGGAGACTACCAAACAGGGATACGCCAACACGCTGGTAGGCACGGACGGCTATGTGCGCCGTGCGATGGCATACATAGATGATACAGAAGGGCAGCGCAATTACAGCCTTGCCTCTCAGGCATATAAAACCTATCAGGAAAGCCACGGAGCGTCTGTGGAATGGCCAGCGTTAGACAAAGATAACCAGTATCTCTTTTCTTATTCCGGCAAAACAGGCTGTTATAGTACAGTTTCCCTGATCGATGTAATGAACGGAACGGTCAATCCGGCAATTTTTGCGGATGGTATTGTGTTTGTGGGAGCCTATGCGGTGGGGATGCAGGATTCTTATATACCGGCGATTTCCCACGGAACGCAGATGTATGGAGTGGAGATACAGGCAAATATTGTGGAGGCGCTGTTGGAGGGCAAAACGCAGCAGCAATTTCCGAATGGGCTCTACGCATTGCTGGCGGCAGCTTTAGCGGCAGTATTTTACCTTGTGATCAGACGCATGAAGATCATTCCGGCAACGGTTTTGATGATTTTGTGCGTGGTGGCGCTCGGACCGGTATTTGCAGTGTTCATGTACGGGCGTGGATTTGTAACACCTGTTATTTTACTTCCCGTTGTGCTTGTTGTGATATATGCCGTGCATTTGGTTTCCGGTTATGTACAGGAAATCATGCGTCGGCAGAAGGTAGTCAATGTCTTTAAGCAGTACGTTGCGCCTCAAGTTGTAGAAAAGATCAGTAAGGACAGAGATTTTGAACTGGTGCTTGGGGGCGAGAATCGTCATATCGCATGTCTGTTTGTGGATATCCGCGGATTTACGACGATGTCGGAAAGCTTGAAACCGGAAGAGGTTGTGGAAATTCTGAATGAATATTTAAGTTTAACGACACATTCTATTTTGCAAAACGGCGGAACACTCGATAAGTTTGTAGGAGATGCGACGATGGCGGTGTTCAACGCGCCGTTTGATTTAGAGGATTATATATATAAGGCAGTCCGCACCGCGTGGGATATGAAAGCGGGTGCAGATGCCGTGACCGAGAAATTTGAGAAACGTTTTGGGAAAAGCGTGGGATTTGGCATAGGCGTCAACTGCGGGGAGGCGGTCGTCGGCAATATCGGCTGTGATTTCCGTATGGATTATACGGCGATCGGCGATACTGTCAATACGGCTGCGCGTTTGGAGAGCAACGCTAAGCGGGGACAGATTTTAATCAGTAAAGAAGTCTATGAGGCGGTAAAAGACAGGGTGGAAGTGACTCCGATCGGAGAAATCCCGCTCAAGGGTAAATCGCAAGGTGTGTTTGTATATCAGGTGGATAAGGTTTGAGAGGAGCATGGTTGTAGAAATGGGACAGCTATACATGATTCCGGACAAAAACCGGATAACGGAAACTCTGGAATTGGCAAAGGAGTATCATGCCGCGTTTGAGTATAATGATTTTTTTAAACCTACGGTACTGGATGACAGGAAAAAGACAGAGGAATTGATTTCCTTTTATTTGAAACAACCGCATGACTGTTCGCAGGATACGATGCACGGTGCGTTTCTGGATATTATTATTCATAGTGAGGATCCGTTGATCCGGCAGATTTCCGAACATCGGATACAGCAGTCTATGGATATCGCGCGCGATATGGGACTGCGGGGCGTGGTCTTTCATACAGGCAGGCTCTACGGCTTCCGCGACGAACAATACCTTGAGAACTGGCTAAAAACAAATGAGGCGTTCTTCCGCGATATATTGCGGGAGTATCCGAAACAAGAGATTTTTGTAGAAAATATGTTCGATGAAGCGCCGGACATTTTGGCGCAGCTTGCCGCAAAATTTGAGGATGAACCGCGTTTTGGTGTCTGTCTTGATTATGCACATGCGTCATTGACCCCTGTTTCGGGAGAGAAGTGGATGGAGGCGCTGGCGCCGTATATCCGTCATATGCATATTAATGATAACGATAAAGTCAACGATTTGCACCAGGAGGTCGGAACGGGAAAAATCGACTGGAACTCGTTTGATGCTGGAATGCGCCGCTACGGGGTGGAGGCAAGTGTTCTTGTGGAAATGAAAGATCTGGAGCGGCAAAGACGTTCGATGCAATATATGGAACAACATGGGCTGTATCCCTTTACAAATAAATAAAATTCGCAGACTTTGGAAAGAGCATGGTTGAAAAATGAAGCTGACAAATCACGAATTAAAGAAAATACTGAATATTGGAATTCAACTGTCTACGGAAACGAATCGGGAACGCATACTGACCTCTATTTTGGAGAGTGGAATGGATATAACCCACTGTGACGGAAGCACGCTGTATCTTTTGGAGAACGGGAAGCTTAGCTTTAAGATTATGAAGACCTTATCCCAGAACATCAGCCGCGGCGAAAATGGCGAAGTCATTGATGACATGCCTCCGGTTCCGATGACAGAGCGTAATGTGTGCTCTTATGCCGCGCTTCATAGGGAAATCATTAACATTCCCGATGTGTATGATAACACCCGTTTTGATTTTTCGGGTCCGAAAAAGTATGATGCGCTGACCGGATATCATACGCAGTCGCAGCTGGTGATTCCGATTGAGAATAACGAAGATGAATTGATTGGCGTGCTGCAGCTTTTGAATGCAATGGATGAAGAAGGGAATGTTATCCCTTTTGATCCGGAGTATGAAATTATTATCCGTTCCCTTGGCGCACAGGCAGCGATTGAAATGACCAATCTGAAATATTTACAGGAAATCAAGTTGCAGCTGCGCTCCTTCGTGGAGGCGCTGGCAACCGCGATTGACGAGAGAACGCCTTATAACGGTACCCACACCAGAAAAGTGGCAGAGTACACCGGAATGATAGCGAATTATATCAACAAGGAGTACCGCGCAGGGAGAGGTCTGGAATATTTTGACGAGGATCGCCGAGATAAATTGGAACTGGCGGCGCTTTTGCATGACATCGGAAAAATAGTTATACCGTTGTCGATCATGAATCGGGCGACGCGTCTGGATCGAGAAATCGAAAATGTGGCGACACGGTTTCAGCTGTTGGAAGCATACTATACAATTGACTGTCTGAAAGGCAGAATTACGGAGGAGGAATGCAGTCAAAGGATTACATATTTACATGACAGCATGGACTTTATCCGCAGGATAGACGGCATGGGGTTTCTGAATGATCAAGATTACTGCCGTGTACAGGAGCTTGCGGGACACAGTTACAGGAGTGAAGCGGGAGAAGAGCTTCATTATCTGACGGAACAGGAACAGGCTCATCTGAGTATCCGAAGAGGAACGCTGACGGAGAATGACCGTAAACTTATGGAAAACCATGTGGTCATGACGGAAAAAATATTAAGCAAGGTATGGTTCAGTAAGAACTATGAAGAAATACCAAGGTGGGCGGCGTCCCATCACGAGCTGCTGGACGGTTCCGGTTATCCCAAACATCTTAAAGAAGAAGAACTGGCATTGGAAACCAGAATGATCACTGTGGCAGATGTATATGATGCCCTGACGGCAACAGACCGTCCTTACAAGAAGCCGATTCCGCAGGAGGAAGCATTGAATATTTTAAAGGAAATGGCAGATGAGGGAAAACTGGATCATTACTTGGTGGACAGTTTGGCGGCAGCAATACGGGAAAACGAAAATAATGAAAGGAGTAGATGAAAAAATGACGAAAAAGACAGGAATTATGATTGGCGCGGTTTTGGCAATTGTAGCGGTTGTTGCCATCGGCTGCGTGGTTTTGACAGGAGGAAAGAGTGATACCTACCGATCGATCATGGTATATCAGATCAACGGCAACGCAACGATTACAAGAGAGAATGTAGGAGAAATGGAGGCGTATGAAAATCTGATGCTCCAGTCGGGAGATGCCGTAGCTGTGGCATCGGACAGCAGTCTGCGTTTGAAACTGGACAATGACAAGTATCTTCTGGCAGAACAGGATACGCGCATGAACATTGTTGCCGACGGAGATGATGAGAATGCAAAAACTTATATCGACTTGCAGCAAGGTTCGGTAACAAGCGAGATTCAGAACAAGTTAAAAAGCGGTGCCTCTTATGAGGTCAACACTCCCAACTCCATCATGGCTGTCCGCGGAACAATCTTCCGTGTGGAGGTAGAGCCAAAGGAGAACGGAGAGAGCGATACAAAGCTGACAGTTTTTCAGGGAACGGTCGGTGTCAGACAGGTTTTGCCGGACGGAACGATTTCCAATGAGGAAGTCAAAGTCGAAGCGGGCAATGAACTTATTATTGAGGGCATACAGACAGCCGCGGAAACGCTGGGAGAGCCGACAGAGATTGATTTTGACAGCCTGCCGTCGGTTATAACACAATATTTGGGAGAAGTGGTACAAAACGGTCAGAAATTAGCTGATAATGTTACGGCAAAGATACCGGGCGCACAGGGTGAACAAGAGCTCGCATTACAGGAAGCGCAAAAACCCGAGTCCGACCAGAAAGCACAGGTGGCGGATGCTCAGCCGCAGGATCCAGAGGCACTCGACGAACAGGAGCCGAATGAGGAGGACAAAGCACAGGAGCCCGAAGCGCCTGTAAAACCTAAGACAAAGCCGGCAGACGAAACAACAAAGAATCCACAGGAGAAGCAGGATCCGGAACAGCCCAATCAGCCGGAAACACAGCTTCCTCAAATTGAACAGCCCAATCAGCCGGAAACACAGCCGCAAACGGTTCAGCCACAGCCAACTCCACAGAATCCTACACCGAGCGGAGATGAGGATTCTAAGAAAGGATCAGACGACGGAAGCAAGAAGAAAACGCAGTATTACACAGTTACGTTCCAATATAACGGAAGTACCTTCGGAACACAGAAAGTAAAGAAGGGCGAAACGGCGACAGAACCGAAACTGAGTCCGACGCAGAACGGCGCGTGGGATTATGATTTTTCACAGAAGGTAAACAAGAATGTGACGGTTCAGTGGAAAGAGAATTAGTGAGCAAATTGTGGTTTATATCATAAAAAGAGAGGAATGGAAGCTATGCATAGGAAAGTAAAAGGACTATTGTCCGTGATATTAACGTTTGCGATGGTTACTGCGACGGTAGCTCCGGTATCGGCAGATGAACTGTCGGGAGGACAGCAGCCGGCGGAAACACAGCCTGTGATAGAGATGGCAGAAGAGGGAGCGCCTGTGGAGCAGGATGCGGTGCAGGAACCAGTAGCGGAAGAAGAACTTGTAGAACAGGATGCGGTACAGGAACCCGCAGCGGAAGAAGAACCTGTAGGGCAGGATGCGGTACAGGAGCCTGCAGTGGAAGGAGAGCTTACTGCGGCAGATATCGACTCTGTAGTCGAACAGTTGATGATGGAGTCAAATAGGACGCCCGCGGAACAGGCAGCGGCGGAAATCGCACTCGCATCAATTTATGGTGATACGGATTTTAATTATTTGTATGGCGAATTAACAGCGGATCAGAAAAAGTTTCGTGTTTTTGCGGGAACGGATATTCACTCAGAGTCTACATTTTTAGATGATGGCGTTGTGCCGGACAATGAGAATTCACAGAACAATGCAATTACAAATCTTAGAAAAAGCAGAGATTTTTACACGTTATTAGGATGGAAACTGTGGAAAGTTGGCAGTAACGGGGAGCCAGAAAGCACTTTGGAAACAGAATCGACTACTTTAAACAAGGTGGCAACAGAATCGAATTTTAAGCAGGCAGTATATTTAGAGAATAACGGAACGGGTACCGATCCGAAGGTTTTGTGCCAACAGCCGATACTGGAGCCGATTTTGGAAGCATATACCTATCGGATTCCTGCGTATGATACAAACGAAAATTTTGTAGAATACATTGAGATTAATGTGGAAAATTACACTACGAGTTCATTTCCCGAGATGGAAGGCGTTTATTGGAAAATGATATATGATGGTACAGAGTGCCGTCTGGATGCCGCGAGTGAGATATGGACGAATGATACCAACGGAATTGGAAAAATCGGATTTATTAAGTTTGAAGCATCCGAGGCAAAACTTCTGGCATATATCGATGATTCCATTTCGGAAGAGCCGCAATATGTTATTGCAGGTGAGCAGGGAAACAACGGTTGGTATAAAAGCGATGTTATCATATCCGCAAAGGACGGATATGCGGTTCGCTTGTCGGAAACGGATGAATGGGCGAACGCTGTTTCTGTGACGGAGAGCGGAGCGGTAACGCTTTATATAAAAGTGGCAAGCGGCGCAGAACTGCCGGCACAAACTCTTAATTTTGCCATTGATAAGACAGCTCCCGTAATCAGCGGTGTAGAGAATGGTCAAACATACTACAGCAATGAGGTTCAAGTTGTGGTAACAGATGAGCATCTTCAGACGGTTACGAAAAATGGCGGAGATGTAGGTGTAAATGACAATACAGCATATATTGCCTTAAATCCTTCTGAGGAGTCTTATACCATTTCCGCAGAAGATGCGGCAGGTAATCAGACGATTTACATTGTGTCGGTAAAACAGGCAGGAAAACAGGAGGGAACAGCGGAATTTATCCAGCCGGGATGGCGTGTAGGGGAAGAAAAGCCCGCGCCTGTTGTAAGTTCTATCACGAATGGCGTAGAAAATATTACGTATTACTATAAGGAACAGGGAGCTGAGGACAGCGCCTATACGACGACAGTGCCGAGTGAAGCGGGCAAGTATACGGCAAAGGCAGTGTTTGCGGAGACAGAACTTTTTAATGAGGTATCAGTAACTTCGAACTTTGAAATTTTGCCGAGTGCACAGGAAGACGGAACAGCTCCTGTGATTAGCGGTGTAGAGAATGGGCAAACCTATTACGGAGATCAAAAAGTAACGATAACCGATGAGAACCTCAGTTCGGTCACGGTAAACGGCAGCGCTGTAGAGGTATCCGGCAACAGCGTCGATATCACACTCATTCCTTCGGACGGAGCTTACAGTATTGTGGCGGAGGATACAGCGGGCAACCGGACGCAGTACACAGTAGAAGTATTGGAAACATGGATTCGGGATGGCATTACGACTAACGGAAAGAAGAATCTGAAAAGTGCAAGAATGTATAAGCTGGGTGGCGGAAAATGGACAGTAGCCGGTGACAACACCGTTTATGCAGGCGGCGGATCGTTCTATGTGAAAAACGGCGGAGAATATGATTTCAAAAAGAAATAATCATTGAGGAAACAAAATGACGGAAAATACAGGTAAAAGAACAGATTATGCACAAATAATCGAGGAGATTACACAAGGATTGCAGACGGCTGCTGCGGATGCGTTAAAGGCGGCGATGCAGAGCGGTCTGCAGCGGGTAATCTGTGCAATCGGTGCGGAATCGGGAAGCGTTTGGCTGTATGAGAAAGAAAAGGACGGAAGAATTTATCCGTCCTTTTGGATTAGTAACGCAGATCTGACTGGTTTAAGCCTTTCGTTGGGTGAAGGTGTCGCAGGCGCCGTCATACAGATTGGGCAGCCTTTGATCGTGAATGACTGCAGAAGTGATGAGCGGTGGGCAGGACGGTTTGATCAAAAGACCGGATTTGAAACGAAAAACATGATATGTGTTCCGCTGGTTTGCGGACAGGAGGTTATCGGCTGTATTCAGATTATCAATAAAAAAGATGACTGTCCGTATCAAGAGGAAGACGTTGGTCTGTGTGAGGAATTCGCGGCTCTGGTTGTGGCAAAACTGCATTAAAATCAATAAAAAATACTACGCATAAAAATCCATTATATACAAATACTAGCAGTACGGTAATTGAAAATACCAAACTATTGGTCTATAAAAAACAGATTTGAAATGGAGGAAATATCGGTGAAAGCTACGGGAATAGTGCGTAGGATCGACGATTTGGGACGCGTGGTTATACCAAAGGAAATCAGAAGAACCTTAAGGATCAGGGAATCGGATCCTCTGGAAATTTTTACGGATCATGAGGGCTCGATTATACTGAAAAAGTATTCTCCTATAGGAGAGATGGGAAGTTTTGCAAAGCAGTATGCCGAAAATCTTTCGCAGGTGACAGGACATCTGGCGCTGATTGCTGACCGTGATCAGTTTGTGGCGGCAGCAGGCGGAGGAAGTAAGCAGATACTCGGAAAATCGGTGAGCAAGGCGCTTGAGGATAAAATGAACTCGCGCGAAGTCGTATGCAGCTCACGAAATGAAAAAGATTATATCGCAGTCATGGATGACGAGGTTGAGGAATATCAGCATGAGGTGATCATTCCGATCATTACACAGGGTGATATCATGGGTGCGGTAGTGCTTCTGTCCGCAAATGAGGAGGGCAGGATGAATGAAGTGGAAATGAAACTTGCACAGTCTGCGGCAGGTTTTCTGGGGAAGCAGATGGAGCAATAATAAGAATATAAAAAAGTGACATGAATGTCACTTTTTTATATTTCTTTATTTCATTTTAAATCAAATTTTCCCGTAAAAAGACGCCGTTCATAATGCGGCACATGTCGGAAAATAGTGTGACCGCGAGTTTTGGAAATGCTGAAAAACGGTCAAAAACGTCGGCGGATATGAGTCCCACAACTTCGCCTTCTCTGTCACGGAGCAAATACTGCATAAAACAGGTAACACCCGTATCGGAAAGCAGCTTGTGTACCTCGGGAGTCGAAAACTCAAGTGACTGAAGATTGCTTACCGCAAGCAGATTATTCGTGAACAGATAAATATATTTCAAGTTTTTCAGCACGGAAGGATCCGCCGCGGGTACATCGGGCGGAAGCGTATTGGTGAAAGCGGGAGTAGCGCTGTCGCCAAAAAATACGGAAACTCTGTTAAGCGTAAGCACATGTGCTAGAAAGTCAAGCACTTCAACGACAGAGTCCGTGCCGTACACAATCAAATCGGTAAGCATATTTTGAAGCGCGTTGATATCTGTTTCCGAATAGAATGTGTTTGACACATTGATAATGTCATCATCATTCTGTACATTAAAGTCGCCGTGAAGCTCTGGTTTATAAATAATATATCTGTTTTTTCCTTTGATCTTTGCAAGATAGAGCGAACGGTCCGCAATCTTAAACAAATCATGGTAAGTTGTGGAAAACGGTCCGACACCGTAGCGCGCAAGACCGATGGAGCATGTAAGATGCCGCTTCATCTGGTCGGGATATATTTTTGCCACATTGGTCTTGATACAGCGCAGCACATTTCGAAATTCAATCTCATCCGTAAACTTTTCAAATACAACAAGAAATTCATCGCCGCCCATACGTCCGGCAACGGCATTTGTGCCAATCGCATTCTGGATCACATCGCCGACTGCCTTGATGACCTTGTCGCCAAACATATGACCGAAACTGTCGTTGACGCCCTTAAAATCATCGATATCCATAATTGCAAATGCGACATGCGCGCAGTTTTTACCTGTTATAGCATTCTCCGCATAATTCATAATGGATTTTTTATTCAAAAGTCCCGTAAGGCTGTCAATGTAAGATTCCTCCAGCATGGAAGTATTAGTATCGCCAGTAGTTTCGTGGATAACAGCCCATGTGCCGATGACAACGGTTTCATCGTTTTCATATGTCTTCGGCTCGAAGGTGACGCGATATCGCTCTAACTGGTTGGCATCCGATATGATACAGCCGTGGAACGTGTAAGTCTGGCTGAAATTTGCACTTTTCAGAATGGAACAGAACGTTTCAAACGTTTCTATATCCTCATTTTGAATGCGATCCTGGGAAATCATCTCAGAACTCCACTCGTCAAAATCGGTGTCAAATAGCGTGATATTTTGCCGATTGCGAATATAGTACATATGGAAACGCTGTGTATCGGGATAATATGTAAAAATGGTTTCCCCGGTAAGCGATATGTAATCTCTTGCGGTCGTAAGCCGACGGTTTAGTTCGCTAATGCGGTTCTCGGTATCGCTTACATTGATCAGTTCAATATCATAAGCATCGCCGTCGAGCGAAAGCTTGATATTGAGGATATAACAGCACACCTTGCCGTCGTGTGTAATATGGACACATTCGTCACGACTGATGCCGGGTGACTGCATACACAGAAAAGCGGCATCCGCGACACGTTGCTGTTCCTCCGTATTGATCATTTTATAGAGAGAATAATAATTTCCCGTGCCGATTAAGCCAAACATCTGTGGATTTCCATCCATAATATTTAATGCCATGTCAAAACGTCCCGCGGCATGGGCGATGCTGAATTTTGTATCAATCAATGGTGAACCTCCTATGAAAAAGGAATATTAGCCGATATCAAATCCATTTTAACAATTTTTGTCGAAAATGTAAAGAAGATAGACAAAGAAAAGCCTATCTTCTTTACATTTTTTGTCCTACAGTGAAAATTAGCGTTTTTCAGTCCACAGGAACAAGATAAAAATCACTTTCCGAATACATGTCGTTGACTTTCTTTCTAAACACTAGATATGCGACCTCGTCCGTATCAATAATCCTGTCATTTGCATAAGTGCCAATGTACGTATTGTGGTCGTCAGAGCGATAGCCTTCTGCGCCACCGGCACATAGGTACTGATAAAGCGTGCCGTCTTTTAACTTTACGCCCGCAAGTGGCGGCGCCTCGACAAACTGTTCGCTTTCAATCGGATTACCGTCCTGGTCAAATCCCATTTCTATATATGTTTGATACGGAAAATTGTACTCCACATGCATGGAAATCGGTGAAATTTCCGCCTTTATCACCGTTGCGCCTGTATCGCCAAGCGGTTCGTTCAGCGTATATTCTTTCATGCTGTCTGTGCCCTGAAGGTTCCACTGAAAGCGCCACTTTCCCGTTATTTCATGTTCTTTGAGATATTCCGCTTTATGAACGGTTCCCAAATTTTCAAATTCAACGGAAACTTCTTTATTTAAGAAATATCCCTTTTTCGAATTCGAAAGCGTGATTAAAAATTCCAAGCTGCCATCTTCTTGTACATAACGCTCCAAACTGCCAGGTGCATCATAATCAATCGGCGAACCGTCCGCATAGACCACTCTGCCGTCCGGTCCTGCTACCAGTCCGTTATAAAAACTGCCGGACATATTGTAATCATGACCTCCGTCCACCGTAATGTTGATATACTCAAAGCATGGTTCCGCATAGTTTTCCTGTGCATCCTTTGGCAGGTCGTAACCCTCAACGCGAAAACTCAAGTGCGCAAAATAATTGTCGGTAATGCTCTGTTGCGCTGTCACAGTGACACCGTTTTGCGTTTGGCTTTGCATGGCAAATGCTACTGCGCCTTCGTCCTGTAACTTTTCTTTTTGTTCCTCTGAAATCCGGAATTCCTCTGAAAGGCTTTTACTCCAGTTTTGATATGCGGCAAGCGCTGTAATGCTTCCCAAAGCAAGAACTGCCGCGGCGACAAATACAATCATTCCTCTTTTTTTCATACGTGGCTTTCTTTTTTGATCGGTTTGCGTGTTTGTCTGTTCTTTGCCGTCTATAACGCTCGATTCGCGTATTTTTTGAAATGCCATATTTGCCTTCTTCTGCACGATTTCGGGTATCACAATATCGGACTGTAAAACACTCATCGTATCACGCTCGTTCATATTCCTTACCTCCTATAAAACTTCTAGCCAGTTTCTCGCGTCCTCTGGAAAGTCTGCTCCGAACCGTGCTCTCTGGCAGCTCAAGCATATCGCTGATTTCAACTGTATTAAATCCTTCTACATAATACAAGACCATCACAATCCTATGCTTTTCGTCCAATGTATTCAGTGCGTCTTTCCATTCTGCATTTTCATATTTTGTATCGTACACCGGCTGCTCCGGAAGCTCCTCTACCGATAAAAATCCTCTTTGCTTTCTGATGATATCCTTGCATTTATTAATCAGGATACGTGTCATCCATGTGCGGAAAAATGCCGGATTTTTTAGCTGACACAGTTTTTCCCAACAGGTCAGTATGGTATCGGATATGGCATCTGCCACATCTTCATCATTGTTGAGGATAGCGCTTGCTGCTTTGTACATATTTTGCAGCTGCGACTGCATTAGTCGGGTAAAGGCATCCGAATTTCCTTTTTTCGCTTCCAGTATTAAGCTTTCCATTTTAATTTCGTGCATCTCCTTTCTGCCTTTTTTTGTGCGCACAGGAAACACTTTTTCATGTTTCTATACATTAGACGGAGGAACTTGTGATTGTGTCCCAACTGCGGTAAAATTTATTATACAAACATATATTTGTGCAATAAATAAAAGCGCCGCTGTTCGGCGGCGCTAATTGACTGCTTGTGATGGGAAAATCGCGATAGTACAGTGACAAGAAGTAACAGCACTGGTACATTAGGCAACATAGCAATACATGAAGATAAAGTGGCAAATACTGCCTCCCATGACAAAGAGATGGAAAATTTCATGAGAACCGAAATACTTATGGAGCGAGTTAAA